>NZ_JPQB01000027.1:0-9153 GCF_000740665.1 Vibrio sp. B183
AGAATTGTGTTCTTAGAGACATAGCTCGTTACCTTAACTGACGTTAAAAGAAACAAGCGGGGAGTTATGTATTCATCAAGGTGATTATAAAGAAAATACCAATCGTTGGGAATCACTCTTAAATGCTTTGTTAGGTGTATGCCTCCGAGACTTCTGAAACTGAAAAGCTCATAGCCAAAAAGGAAACTCCTGAACCAGACTCATAGTTATGAACCTCTATTTGAGCATGAGCCCATTGACGGCCACTGATATCTATAATCGCTGTACCACCAAGATATCCACTAAAGCCTTTTTCAATTTCTAGGTTAGACACACCTTCAAACTTGAAGCTTTTGAACATGCCATTCCTGTCGTGAGACACAATTTCAATTGAGCTCAACGTAGAGTCCCAAGGGTCGACATTATACTTAAACTCAACCAAATCATTATTTGCAAAGTCTGCAAAAATCACTTTTTCTGACAATTTGACCTCCTGACACCTAACGCCCTGTTAAGGTGTGAGCAACGCAATACCGATGCTTCCGCACACCACCTTAAACACTAAACGCAACGCATAGCAAAAATGCCACGCGTTGCGAATCACTCTTAAACAGTTTGTTAGCCGTGCGTACTAACGTTATCGAATAGACCCGGAAAATGAACTATTAGTTCATCGTGAAGGAAAGAAGCAACTCGTTCTAACTCATCAACATATACAGCAATATCATTTCCGTACTGAGAGTTAAGCAAATCTCTGTCGAAAACCGATATAGATGGTATAGCGCCACCTTTTTGGTATGGATACCGCTGTTTCATAAACACATCAGAGTTTAAGCTCAAGTCATGCTTAAGAGACCTGCCGTACTTTAAATGATACTTTTCTTCTAAATAACCACTGTCTTCTGGATGTTTGCTTTCCATCGAAGCAAATATTTCTGATAAGGAGTGCCCTTTTGTATGTTCAACGCTCGATGCAACTGCGCTAGGCCAAACAGTTGTTGTTTGAATGCTTTTGAGAAAAAGCTCGACAGAAAAAGATAGAATTACATGATACGGTCGTGATACGAGTTCATTGCCTTTGATAAGTTTAGCCGCTTCATAAAACTCTTTTGCCGTTATAAACAATCCGAAATCTACTAAATTTTGAGTTCTTCTCAAGTTTCTGCTTGTCATAAGCTCGAATCTCACTGTGCAAAAACGAATGGACTATATTTTATCAAAACCTAATCAATAGTCTTATGCAGAATTTCAATGCATATTATCTCAATAATTTACACCTGAGCACTGCTAACGCCCAATTAAGGGGTGAACAACGCTACCACCCAACCTAAAACATTGTGCCATAAACACTAAATTTGAAGTAGAAGCAAAAATGCCGAGCGTTGTGAATCCCTCTTAAATTGCTTGTTAAATGCACTTTGTTGATTATCATACTTGTTCAACTAATACACAACGGATATCAAAATGGAATTTGAAACTTTAGCAAAGATACTTTGCAGAGAACTCACGTTAGAGTCGAAGTCAGGCCATACTTTCAACTGGAATTATCGCGGTGATAACAAAATTGCGATTAAGCCAGAAGGTTTCGACACCAATGCGCTTACATTACTTAAAACAAAATCAGATCTAGTCATCGAAGTAACAAACTCTGGGACCAATAACTACCCATACAAGGAAACTAGTATTACAAAAGCCACTGCCCTAGGTCTTAAGGCGCTATCCAATAAACTCAAGAAGTAGCACTGAGGCTGCTTTATTTAGCAGCCCGTGCATTTAACGCCGCGTTAATGGGCAGACAACGCGACCACAAACTTAAACCATTGTGACATAAACACAAAAGCCAAACTGTGAGCCAAAACTGCCAAGCGTTGGCTGTCCGATTAAACGCTTGGTTATGGAAACCTCAGACAACCACTACACTCACCGCAAAACACGAGCGCTTTGCAACCACAAAACTCAATACACCAGTATGCAGCAACCCTATAAAGCCTAAATAAGAAACCTAACAACAACGATACAGTCAACTAAAACAAAGAAGGGCCGCCCCACTGAAGCCAATTACCAGCTAATTGCCGCAACACTAAACCCACTTGGGAACCGGATGCAAACGGCGGATTAGCCTGTGCGGAAGACAGAAAGCGGCTTTTCAACAGAGATTAAAATCTGGAATCTTGTGGACATGCAGAAACTACCAAGAAACTCGCAGCGAACGCTGAACCAACAAACCAAAAAAAGAACTCTATCTTGCTGCAACATAACGCCGTATTAAGGGGTGAACAACGCCGCCACCTAACCTAAAGCATTGTGCCATAACCACTTAAGTTGAAGTAGAACCAATAATACTAAGCGTTGAGAATCCCTCTTAAATGCTTTGTTATGTGGTAGGTCCAAGGTGACTTTCTACATTCAGGCACAGAGCTGCAAGATTATTGTCAAAGATTTGAGCAGAACCTTCAGGAACTATAGGCTCTAACATTTTCCAACTACCACCTTCCCAGATCTCAACCGAGCCAAAACGTTCCTCACCATCCCACTGAATCATAAACCTAGAATCGCTTGAGGCATAAATACTGTGTATGGAGCCGCAATAGTCTATATCAGTATCGGGTTTCACTTCTTTGTACCCTTCCTTAACTAGAATTTCAGCCACTCTACTCTTCAACTTGTAATACTCATGCATTTCCATATACCACATAACGCCCAATTAAGGGGTGAACAACGCCTCCACCCAAACCTAAAGTATTGTGCTATAAACACTAAAACTGAAGTAGAAGCAAAAGTGCCAAGCGTTGAGAATCCCTCTTAAATTGCTTGTTATGTGTTTTTCCCACGTAGTCCTATTAAGTTTCCAAATGGGTCCTCAACTTGGCACATTGAAAGCCCATCTTCAATTTCCATTGGTCCACGATAAAGGCACGCACCGAGTTCTTCAAAATGAGCCAGGGCAACACATAAGCTATCTACTGACCAATAAACAACTGTGCCACTTTTACCAGCACCAACCTTTTTGTCTGCTTGGACTATTTCTAGTGAGAAACCATTTATATCAAGCGCTGTGAAGTCAAAGTCAGGATGATAAACCGGAACGGCTTCTGGAAAAGCTTTCTTGTACCATTCAAGCCCTTTCGCTACATCTGGGACATGAACAAGAACCGCTGATGCATTCATAATTTTTCTCCAACCACATAACGCCTTGCTAACGGGCGATAACGCTATACCACCCAACTTAAAATTTGCGTCCTAAACACCGAAGCCGATTTGAGTATAAGTGTCCGAGCGTTAGGAGTCCCTGTTAAGCGACTTGTTATGTGTATTTATGCATTTCTATATCTTTACCGTGCTGAAAATAACCCCAAATCCTAATGCAATGCTTTGTAAGAGAAATTTTTGCATTTTGTTCTTTACATATAGCGATGATCATATCCCCGTGATCAATAATTTCAGGTTCCAGTAAAGCGCCTCTTGAGTGGGATATACGGGCGTTGACATCGAGAAAGTGTATCGCTCGAAAGTTTCCCCATATTTGTGCCAGTTCACTAGTATATTGATAACTAGAGTCACTTTCCGGCCATGTCGAACCATCAATGTAGGTAACCCGAAAACTGATTAGTTCTTCGATATTGTTTAATGCCGCAAACAGACTATTCCATTTCGTGGTGTTCATGACACCAAAAAGACCGTTGCTGTCGATTAGCTTAATAATATTTGACTTTAAATCTAAACGCATAGTTTCCAATCCACATAACGCCCTGTTAAGGTGTGAGCAACGCAATGCCGAAGCTCCCGCATACCACCTTAAACACTAAATTCAACGCATAGTAAAAATGCCACGCGTTGCGAATCACTCTTAAACAGTTTGTTAGCCGTTTTTTGACTGTTCTATCTCATGCTTGCTTTCAGAATTGTTAACGAGCTCAGGAATTAACTTTTCTGTTACCGCTTGCACTTTTTCTTGATCAATATGAGCTACAGACTTATCAGTTCCTGAATCTTTGACCCAGTTACGTGCTTCAAACATGTAATTAAAGCTAACCCAAGCACCCACGACATAGAGCCACTTCCCATCTAAAGCTGACTGAACACCAAATACGAATATTAAACTCATAAATGCCAAAATAACCCAGCGAGCAGCAAGTAGTAATGCTATAGAAGAACCATAGCTAGCCATTTGGATATTTTTAGAACGCACATAATGCTTGTGCAAGACATGTTTGTGCACATCTAAAGTGATGTAAGCATCAAGAAACTCTGAACCACTTGACTTTGCTTTACTAAACACTTTTTGTACAAACCAAGACGAGATAGCAAATACCGCCGACCCTAGCAGTCCTTGATTGAACGAACTTAATTGATCAATCCAATTTAAAACAACATCCATTTTTTCTCCGTATTGATTGTGGAAACGGCTAACGCCCAATTAAGGTGTGAAGCACGCGACTACTACACTTAACTAGGACGCCGTAAACATTTAACTAAATTGAAACCAAAAGTGCTGAGCGTGCTGAATCACTCTTAAATTGTTTGTTATGTTTCGTAGCCTAAGATTTCGATACCCTTCTCACCAATCACTACCGGAAACTCACCGACCTTGCAGAGCTCCATTAGAAACTTATCGAAATTCAGCTCACGGTATGAAGTAGGAGCATTTTTATAAGTATGATATGAATAAGTTCTTGGGATGAATATTCGTTCAATATGCTTGTACGCGACAGGCCCACCACAGCCTTTAACTGGGTCATCAATTGCTGAATCCCATACCTGTTGGTTACTAGGGGCATTACCAAAGAAAACTTTTTCGGTATCCGTAAAATGATACTCAATACCAGAAAAATCTGCTCCATACTCTGCCATTGTAAGGAAGAGCTTCTTCCACTTATGATTGGACATTAAACGCACTGAGTATCTCTGTCTCAGAGCTTTATCATTGTGAGCTTTCATTTAAACCTTCTAGAAACGTAACGCCCTGTTAAGGTGTGAGCAACGCCGAAGCTCCCGCATACCACCTTAAACACCAAACACAACGCATAGCAAAAATACCACGCGTTGCGAATCACTCTTAAACAGTTTGTTAGGTTTTAGTTCAACGTAGTTCACCAGAAAGTTCTTTCCACGCTTCATCAGCGGATATAGGTAACTTCAGTTGACGCTCTACTTTGGACGAAAGACCAATAAACCTAGAGCCTAAGTCTTCTTGCTTTACATTAAGTTCTTTACACAGTTTGTCTATGTAGCCCAGTACGCCCGGGGCTAAAAATGCAGATTTAGGGTCGAATGGAGGATACATCTTCAATATCTCAGGGTCCTTTGTGCCACAATTATTCGGACCATTTAGATCTATAAAGCAGACCTCAAGATATGTGTCCAACGCTTCAGATAGTTTTCCTTGCTTCTTTAGAACATCTCCCATTCCCAAGCGAGCATTACGATATAGTCCCCATTTATACTCTGATGCTAGTTGAGGCAATGAAACCTTTAATTGTTCCCACTTAACATCTAAGTCCGTAGGAGTGTTGATGCCTTGACTCATCAGCTTGTTTTTTGTTGCTTCTCTATCGCGCTTTTCCGCTAAGAATTGTTCATGGGTATCGTTCTCAATTGCCCACTTTTCTTCTATGAGTTCAATTTGATCTTCACGTACTAAAATCTTAACTCGTTCATCAGGGCAAGTTCGAACATACATAAATTGACTGCAACTAGGGCATTTTTTCTTTCGCCCAGGCATTTTATCTAAAGTACTACTGCAATAAGGACAAACTGGCTCTTTGTTTCCTACTCTAGGTATCTCAGTTGTTTTGTTCTCCTCGGTAAGACTATTACCGAATACTCTAAATATCTTGGATATGAAACTCATAGCTTTCCCTTATAAAACCTAACGCCGCGTTAATGGGCAAACAACGCTACCAAAAACTTAAACCATTGTGACATAAACACTAATGCCAAACTGTGAACCAAAACTGCCAAGCGTTGGTTGTCCGATTAAACGCTTGGTTATGGAAATCTAAGACAACCACTACACTCACCGCAAAATACGAGCGCTTTGCAACCACAAAACTCAACAAACCAGTATGCAGCAACACAATGAAGTCCAAAGAAGGAACCTAACAACAACGATAAAGCTAACTAGAACAAAGAAGGGCCGCCCCACTGGAGCCATACACCAGCTAATTGCCGCTACAACAAACCCACTTGAGAGCCAAATGCAAACGGCAGATTAGCCAGAACTAAATACCCAAAGCGGCTTTTCACCAGAGATAAAGATTTTGAGCCTAATCGACATGTAAGAATGGCCATTAAGCTCGCAGCAAACGCTGAACCAACAAGCCAAATAAGAACTAAGCCTTGCTGCACCATAACGCCGCATTAAGGTGTGAGCGACGCTTGGCTATACTTGAGCGAAGCGAAACTGCCAAGCGTTGCGAATCACTCTTAAATGCTTTGTTAGCCCATTACTTTCAAGTAGTCGTATTCAATTTCTTTCCTTGTAAGTTGTTCTTTGTCCTTAATCTTTAGTTTAAACAGAACAAAATGGTCCAATCCATCTATATCCTTAACTTGCCCTTGCTCACCTGGCATACATATTTGAAACATAACTGGAACTCCCTCACGATATTTTTCACGAAACGTGGGGAAGTAAGACCCCTCACCAACTTGGCATCGCTTACCAATAATGGTGAGAGCAAAAGTCGGTATATGAATGTCAGTTAAGCTCTTCTCTTTGCGCTTACCCTCAACTTCTTTATGAAATTCTTCAACAGCGCGATGCTCAAGGTTTGGGTAACACAGAAATACATACTCTTTCGGGTTTAGAACAATTGCGCTTAAGCAAACACGCCCCTCTTCATCATGGACGTTGTTGTCCGTCCAGTATTTTAAAGTTTCATGCATTTGACGCCCATACTCTTCGTCCGCAACCACAAAACCGACAATTGGTATTTCAGGCCCACCATCAGGTGGAGTTGCAACCCCGAATGAAGTACCGAGCAGTCTTGCAGGATCGTGTTCATACGTTAACGGAGGCATAACGAAAAGGCTGTTATAGATGAAAACTGTTTTTTCGACAAAAGTGATTAGTAGCCATACTCCAACACCGAAGAGAAAAGCATAAATGGAATGGTCAAACACATAGAACGCCGCAAGCAAACTGATTGCTGTAAGAACTCTTTTCGTCCATGTAAAAAAAGGTTTAGCTTTTTCGTGTATGACGATACGAAAAAATTTAGGAGTTTTCTCTAATCGACAATTTAAACGTACCCTGTTTATTGACGAAATGACTTTAAGCTTTGTTTTTTGCCAATAATTCATCTTTCCTCCTGACATCAATACATCGATTGTGGGCTAACATTTGTATCATGCGCATACGCACTTTGCTTGATAAGTGTGTATGCTCATTTACACGCCATAAATGAATCTTAACTCACTGGTAAAAAACAATAAATTATCAAAATCACAGAACAAGTGAGAATGCTCACTTTAACTCTTGCTAGGCTGGTCGCGTAGCGACATAAACGGCCAATATAATCACAAAGTGTGTTGAAGCCGATCGACTGTGTTGGGATGTTTCAGCTTAAAGGCTCCAGGTCGCTTGCGACCAAGTAGAGCCGCTTCCTTTTCGAAACACCCCCAGGTGTATCCCTAATATCAATATAATTCTCTACTATCCGTTCTAGTCGAAGACTATGAAAAGTAACTATTAGGACTTAGAACTAGGACTATTAAGTAGGAGTAAATCTAGGAGCAGTAAAACGTACAAAGAATGGTCTTGAGCAGCTCTTTTTAACCGGTAATGGTTCAAATGAGAGAGTTTGATCAAAGGCAATGCGCCAGAACTGAGGTATATAGCAGCGGTATTCAGCCCAAAACAACGCTAAAATCCCCAGCTAAGGGGCATAAGAGAAAAGGGTGCTTATATCGGAATGGGTGGTGCTTCAGTAGCTTGTAATACTTGGCTTGTTGCTAATAGGCGCTCTTTGCGACGACGAGCGAGTAGGGTGATGGGAGTGAGAATGTACTTAATAGGGCGCTGCCATTGAGTTGCACGTTTCTTTAAGTACTTACGTGCCTTTTGTTTCGCTTCTAGACGCTCTTTAAGCATGCCTAAGTCAGCAAAGTACTTGTCGGTGATCTTCTTAATTGATGCTAAGCCACGCCATTTTTCGAGGTTATCTTTGCATGTATAACGCTCTCTTGGCTGCACTGAGGTAATCCAACCTTTTCGGATCGCATAATCTTTGCACTGTTTGACACGCCATTCAGGCATGTTGAGTTCTTTCCCGATGTAACCCCAGGTTCTTAAAAGAAAGCCGTGTTGCGTATCAACGCCAATTTTGCCTGTAGTCAGGCACATTTCATTGACAAGAACATACATAAAGCGCGCAACATCGTTTACCATGCTTTGCTGACTGGCACGGCCGTTCTCTGTAAGAAAAGCGGCTGAAGATGAAGGATTGTTTAAAATTCGCATCATTACAGAATAATGCAGACGACACAAAGGACGCTCTTGGCGTTTCTTTTTCTGCTGTTCGTTATGCTGTAATGGATCGTAATTCATGCGGGGCTAAAGCCTAATCTTTGCTTGTATCTGACAATGAGTTGATTCAATTCTTATCTATCCGGTCAATACTTAAGAGGTTGCAATTCATCGTTCGGATTCCCCCCATAAGCGCTTCGAATCACTATGGGGGGATAAGTTTTGGATCTAATGCCAAATATATGATGAATCGCAAAGCCTCCCGGCTTGACGTGTCCGCGTATCTACAAAGCATCTCAAATACTTAGCTCAACTCAGACGATCTCTATTAAATACTGACTGATAACAACTGACAACTGTTTGGAAGTCGCACCTAGGCTGAAATATACTCCTCATAGGAGGCTTAAACATGATAACTACAGTAGAACTGTTAAACCGTTTAAGAGTTGAAAAACAACTACTTAGCGATAGACAAGTAGCCAAATACTTAGACATTAGCCAGGCTGCGGTTCAAAAATGGCGTACAGGCGGCACAATGAGTGATGATATAGCCTGTGAAATAGCAGATATGCTTGGGTTAGATGTAGATTTAACTTTGCTAGCAATCATCGCGGAACGTTCTAAAAACGATCGTGCAATCGAAGCATTGAGACGTTTAGAAGACAATCAAAAAATTGCTTGATTGAAGAGACAAAAAGTAAAGGTAA
>NZ_JPQB01000028.1:0-15761 GCF_000740665.1 Vibrio sp. B183
TCGTGACCTCAACCTTGGCAAGGTTGCGCTCTACCAACTGAGCTAGTGTCGCATATTCTCATAAGGAGAATTGGTTGCGGAGGCTAGAATAGAATCGATAACCTTCGCTAGGTTTTATGAATGGCTGAGCCCGACGAGCTAGCGAATCACAACACCTTAAAATTTGGTTGCGGGGGCCGGATTTGAACCGACGACCTTCGGGTTATGAGCCCGACGAGCTACCAAGCTGCTCCACCCCGCGTCCGTATTGTCTCACCGTTAAGCACGATGACAGCTATAAATTTGGAGCGACACACGAGGTTCGAACTCGTGACCTCAACCTTGGCAAGGTTGCGCTCTACCAACTGAGCTAGTGTCGCTTTAACAACGTTTCCGTCGTTTAGGGCTGCGAATTATAAGAGCATTTTTTTGTGATGCAAGTCCTTCCTGCAAAAAAAAGGTGTTTTTTTTCTGTTTGATGAAAAAGCACACAGAATAGAAGTTTTTTCCATCTAAGTGAGGCTTTTCCATCATTACTCTTAATAGAAAGCCGTATTTTTTAGATGTTAAAAATTGTTTGGCGGTAGTACTTTAGCTCAGCAATTGACTCACGGATATCATCCAACGCCAAGTGACTACCTGTCTTAGAAAAGCCGTCTAATACTTCTGGTTTCCAACGACGGGTCAGCTCTTTAAGTGTACTGACGTCGATATAGCGGTAATGGAAGTACGTTTCCAGTTCAGGCATATGTTTGTATAGGAAGCGACGATCTTGACCCACACTGTTACCGCATATTGGCGACACACCCTTTGGTAACCACTGTTCCAGGAACTTAATAGTCTGACGAACTGCGTCCTGTTCTGTTACTTTACTGGCGCGGACTCGATCCACTAAGCCGCTGCCCGTATGAGTAGTCGTACACCACTCATCCATTTTTGCCAGCTCTTCTTCTGGTTGGTGGATGGCAAGTACCGGTCCTTCAGCTAAAATATTCAACTCACTATCCGTGACGATAGTGGCGATTTCGATGACTTTATGGGTTTCTGGATCTAAACCTGTCATCTCGAGATCAATCCAAATTAAATTTTGATCGCTAAAGGACATAAATCGTTGCCTATTGGTTTTATGCTAAAAGAGGTACTATACCCAAATTCTGATCCTCAGGATAGCTATCCTAGGATCCATCAAGATGATTAAAGTTAAGTAGACAATCGTGGCAAAGAAGAAAAAGCTAACCAAAGGTCAAGTCAGACGAGTTAGAAGTAACCAGAAACGTAAACTGGCAAAAGAGGATTCCGTTCAATGGGAAGAATCCATGCTGGGCGCAACTCAAAAAGGCCTGGTGATTACTCGTTTTGGTCAACATGCCGACATTGAAGACGCAGAAAGCGGTGAAATCCACCGTTGCAATTTGCGACGTGGTATCGAGACATTAGTCTCTGGCGACAAGGTTATCTGGCGTGCTGGTCTGGAATCAATGGAAGGCATAAACGGTGTTGTTGAAGCCGTAGAACCACGCAGCTCGGTTCTGACCCGCCCTGACTACTATGATGGTCTGAAACCAGTGGCAGCAAACGTCGATCAAATGGTCATCGTATCTTCTGTACTGCCAGAATTATCACTCAACATTATTGACCGCTACTTAGTCGCCTCTGAGACACTCAATATTGCCCCTCTTCTGGTGCTAAACAAAATTGACTTACTTAAAGAAGAGCAACGCAACCTATATCAAGAATGGCTGAGTGAGTACGAGCGTATCGGTTACAAAGTGCTGCTAGTCAGTAAACAGACTGGAGAAGGTATTGCAACACTGGAAGCCGAACTCAAAGATCGAACTAACATTTTTGTGGGTCAGTCTGGCGTCGGTAAATCGAGCCTGGTAAATGCATTAATGCCTGAGTTTAACGTTGAAGAAGGTGAGGTATCAGAAAACTCTGGTTTAGGTCAGCACACTACCACCGCTTCCCGACTTTATCACATCCCAACGGGCGGTGACCTGATTGACTCTCCTGGAGTACGTGAGTTTGGTTTGTGGCATTTGGAAGCTGAAGAAGTCACCAAAGCATTCGTTGAGTTCCGCAGCTACCTTGGCAGCTGTAAGTTCC
Source organism: Vibrio sp. B183 (assembly GCF_000740665.1). Taxonomy (NCBI): domain Bacteria; kingdom Pseudomonadati; phylum Pseudomonadota; class Gammaproteobacteria; order Vibrionales; family Vibrionaceae; genus Vibrio; species Vibrio sp. B183. Next base: position 2,086 of record NZ_JPQB01000028.1, read on the forward strand.
GGGATTGTAAACACAACGATGACCCAGGATGCGTATTACGTGAAGCAGTAGAAAATGGTGAAATCAGTGAAGTTCGCTTTGAAAACTACCATCGCATCCTTGAAAGCATGGCCGAAGTCAAAGCCAACCGTCAGTACTCACGTAACAAAAAAGCCGATCTGTAACGGCTTCTTGCACAAATCATCAGCGCTTGATACTGACTTTACCGACAAATTTAAGTAGTATCTCGCGCCCAAAAGTAAGCAAACATACAGTTAGCATTGGAATTTATGACAATGGATAAGATTAAAGTTGGACTGCAGTACTGGATCCCTCAACACGGTTTGACCCGTTTGGTCGGTAAATTGGCATCCGCAAAAGCGGGCAGCCTAACCACTGCTGTTATTCGCTGGTTCATCAAGCAGTACAACGTCAATATGGACGAGGCCAAGCACTCTGATCCTAAGCATTTCAAAACCTTCAATGAGTTTTTTGTCCGTGAGCTGAAAGACGGTGCGCGCCCAATCACTGAAGGGGAAAGCATCATTACTCATCCAGCAGATGCTTGTGTCAGCCAGTTTGGTCCTATTCAGGATGGTAAACTCATTCAGGCAAAAGGCCATGATTTTACGGCTCAAGAATTACTGGGTGGTGACGCTGACCTTGCGGCTGAATTTGCCGATGGCGAATTTGCAACACTTTACCTTTCACCACGTGATTACCACCGAGTGCACATGCCTTGTGACGGTACACTTCGTCAGATGATCTATGTGCCGGGTGACCTGTTCTCGGTAAATCCTTTGACCGCAGAAAATGTACCAAACCTGTTCGCGCGTAATGAGCGCGTAGTGTGTATTTTCGACACCGAATTTGGCCCTATGGCTCAAGTGTTAGTCGGCGCGACCATCGTCGGTAGCATAGAACAAATCTGGGCAGGCACCGTCACTCCACCGCGTGGCAATACTGTCTACAAATGGGATTACCCAAGCAAAGGCGACAAAGCGGTCATCCTCAAAAAAGGTGAAGAGATGGGTCGATTTAAGCTTGGCTCAACGGTGATCAACCTATTTGCTAAAGATGCAATCAAGTTTGATGACTCTATGGCTAACGGCCACACAACTGTGATGGGGACACCCTACGCTCACCTTACCGCTCCAGAGCAAGAGCAAGAGCAAGAGCAAGAGCAAGAGCAAGAGCAAGAATAACCTCAACAGCCCCGATTTTTCGGGGCTTTTTTTGACCAGAAACAAACCTTACGCAACATTTCTTGATTGCATTCAAAAACTTCCATCTCAATCTAAGACCTTAATTTGGTTATTCTTTATTCTTAGCCGCAGAGTTTCGCTTTGAGGTTAAACCCTTATGCCTAAAATTGATCAAACGATAGTGATCAAATTACTGATTTGCTTTGGCTTACCTGTCGCGGTATTGATGATGCCGATTGATGCCATACCCATCGCAGATCTAACCTTAATACAGCATCGCCTGCTGGCAATATTTCTGCTTGCTGCCTTACTATGGGTACTTGAACCTGTTCCTGTCTTTGCCACCTCGATTCTGATCATTGCACTTGAGCTGATCATGATTTCCGATAAAGGTCTGCACTTGTTCCGTACACCACCAGCAGGGCACGATCTCGGCGAACTCATGCAATACACCGATATCTTCAGTGCGTTTTCCTCACCTATTATCATCCTGTTTATGGGTGGGTTTGCCTTAGCCATCGCCGCATCAAAATATGAGCTAGACAACAACCTCGCACGAGTCTTGTTGCGACCTTTTGGCCACCAGCCTAAATTCATCATGCTTGGATTGATGCTGATCACTGCCGTGTTCTCAATGTTCATGTCCAACACCGCTACTACTGTAATGATGCTGGCGCTACTTGGCCCGATCGTCGCTTCAGCTCCCAAAGGTGACATCGGCATCAAAGCACTCGTTTTATGTATACCAATTGCTGCCAATACTGGGGGCATCGCAACCCCTATCGGTACGCCACCTAACGCGATAGCTCTGCAATATCTAACCGGTGAAAACAGCATCGACTTTCTAAGCTGGATGATGATGGGCCTCCCCTTTGTCATTATTCAGCTGACGATCGCTTGGTTTTTGCTACAAAAGTTCTTCCCTTCCTCTCAGAAAACCATGACGCTCAAACTTGATGGGCAATTTCAACGCAACTGGCGCGCCATGGTGGTGTACACCACATTCGCCGCCACTATCTTGTTATGGATGACCACAAAAGTGCACGGGATGAACACTTATGTGGTCTCGATAATTCCACTCGCGATCTTCACCTTAACGGGCATTATGGGCAAAGCCGAACTGAAACAGATTAACTGGGATGTGTTGTGGCTGGTTGCAGGAGGTATCGCGATCGGTATTGGTTTGGACAAAACCGGATTGGCAGCCGCACTCGCACACGCGATCGATTATGAAGCCCTCTCACCTGTAGCTGTAGTAATTACCATGTCGATTGTGTGCTGGTTAATGGCCAACTTTATGTCCAACACCGCCACAGCTAACCTTTTGATGCCGATTGCAGCCGCTATTGGCGCTTCAATGGAAAGCCTCTCTTCCATGGGGGGATTGCAAGGATTGCTGGTCGTCGTCGCCTTCTCAGCCTCACTCGGTATGATTCTACCTGTCTCTACCCCACCAAACTCTCTGGCTTATTCGACGGGGCTTATTGAGAGTAAAGACATGGCTAAAACGGGCGTGATCATTGGTGTTATTGGTTTAATCATCGTCTATATTGCCGCCTTATTGCTGACTTAAGAGTGACCTCGGACTTCTTGCTCTATTAATGGGCAAGAAGTCACAATTCGGTAAAGAGGTACCACTTCATTGATATTCCACTCTCTGAATATCCATATAGATCAAATTTATATTTTAATAACTTCTATAACATCAGCCTGTTAAACCAACATTCATAGCTATTTCAGCAGTTCCTACGTGAATTTTCGCACTAACAGGGTGTAATCACTAATTCATACCAACACACTCTGATTTTCGATAGGTTGTCTCAGTATTAAGGAAAGGCAATGAGAAACACAATCAAGCTAAAGATCCAGATCGCTATCGCGATCATTATTGCGATTGTCTCCGGTGTCCAAGCTTGGATATCCGTCAGTCAGTTAAAACAAGAAACTACTTCTGCACTAAATAGTGAAATGACAAACGTCAGTCACGCGACTTCTCGCTATATCAGCGACTGGCTCTCCATCCGCAGCGACATGATGCTGGCAAATGAAACGAGTATTCTCAACTCGGACAATGCCGATAGAGAGATGCTGATCACTAAGCGGGCCGGTGGGTTCCTATCGGTTTATGCTGGCTTTGAGGACGGTTCTATCGCTTATGGTGACAAAACTGAAGACTGGCCAGCCAATTACGACCCTCGCACCCGCCCTTGGTATAAAGATGCTATGGCAACCAATGGATTGATTGTCACCGAACCCTATCAGGACTTTGATGGCAGCATCGTTATCAGCTTTGCTAAAGCCTTCAGTGGAAGCAAGAATGGTGTTCTCGCCGCCGATTTAACCGTCACCAGTATCATTGAAGAAGTCCTTAATGTGAGTTTGGACAACGATGGCTTCTCATTCTTGGTCGATGGCAATAACAACATCGTTGCTTATCAAGATGAAAAGCTGAGCCAGCAACCGTTGACCGAACTCAACCCACTACTGTCAGCGGATAAAGTCCAGCAGTTGGTCAACACCTCTTCTATTTCCACCGTCAGCTGGCCTGAACAGGGCGATAAACTGATATTTGTTGCCAATGTTCCTCATACTGATTGGTCACTCGGCATCGTCGTGGACAAGGATATGGCGTTTGCGTCAGTGACCGAGCAAATCCAGTTCACTGCGATTGCTTCAATCTTCCTTTACATTCTGATCGCATCCATCAGCACCTACGTTATCACTCGGTTGCTCAAGCCATTGCAAACGCTCTCAGCAGCCCTGTCACAATTGGCTCAGGGTGAAGGTGACTTAACTCAGAGAATCGAAGTTCGTCGTATGGACGAGATTGGCGAATTGGCTCAGCACGTCAACCAATTTCTGAGTCAGATGCAATCCATGCTCAGTGGCATTATTCATCACAGCCAGGAGCTTGCCGTTCAGGCTGAACAGGCCAATCAACTGTCGCAACAATCGTCACAGCAAGTGGAAACACAGCAAAACGACGTCAATCAGATCGCCACCGCTATCCACGAGATGTCCGCTACCGCTGCTGAAGTCGCCAGCCATGCGGAGCTGACCGCGAACGCCTCTCAAGGCTCCGCTTCTGCTTGTGAAGATGGTCAGCAAGTCATTGAGAAGAACCGTCAGGCTATTGTGGAACTGGCCGATCAGGTTTCGGCGGCATCCGGCATAATTTCCGAGCTGGAAAGCAATACACAGAGCATCAATCAAATCCTCTCCACCATTCGAGAAATCGCCGAGCAGACCAATTTGCTGGCACTCAACGCTGCAATCGAAGCTGCGCGAGCCGGTGAGCAAGGCCGTGGTTTTGCCGTCGTAGCGGACGAAGTCAGAGTATTGAGCCAACGCACACATGGTTCGACCGAAGAAATTCGCAACATGATTGAGACGTTGCAAAACAATACCAAACTGGCCGTCAACAGTATGGAGAGCAGTACCGCCTTAGCCGGTACCAGTGTAGATTACGCTCAGCAAGCGTATGAAAGTCTCAATACCATCACTTCTGCGATTACAGAAATCAATGACATGGCACTGCAAATTGCCAGCGCCGCAGAAGAACAACGTGCCGTTAGTGAAGACATCAGCCGCAATACTCAGGGGATTAAGGACGCGTCCGATATTCTCTCAGAACAGGCTATGCGTAGCAGCGAAAGTGCGACCAACATGTTTAACTCTGCGAATACTGTCCGAACTGAAGTGGAGCGTTTTAAAGTTTAGGCTTTGTTTCTAAAACCATTTAATGCATATTGTCAGCCTATTGATTTCTTTGTTCACAGGACGAACAACATATGGGATTCGAATGGCTGGCACTGGCTGCCGCTTTTCTCTGGGCGGTTGCCAGCCTGCTTTCTGTTGGCCCCGCTCAGCATCTTGGTACCTTTGCGTATAGCCGATGGAGAATGGGCTGTACTTCTGTCATTCTCGCCTCAATGGCGGGTTTCACCGGAGGCTGGGCGACCGTTGAAACAAGCGCTATCTCAGCCATGGCGCTGTCAGGACTGATTGGTATTTTTATCGGTGACACCGCACTGTTCGCTTGTTTGAATCGCATGGGCCCGCGCCAAGCTGGCTTGCTGTTTTCCTGTCATGCGGTATTTTCCGCCATACTCGGCTACTTCCTGTTTAGCGAAACCATGACGAGTATCGAACTTATCGGTTCCGCTCTGGTGTTTTCCGGCGTACTAACCGCTATCTTTTTTGGTCGCAAAGGGCAAAGTAATAATCACTTAGAATCCATAAAAGGCAATATCTGGTTGGGGATTGGTCTAGGGTTAGTTGCTGCGCTGTGCCAAGCACTCGGCGGCATTATCGCAAAACCGGTGATGCAAACGGCCATTGATCCTGTCGCGGCTTCCGCTATGCGGATGATGACGGCCTTTGCCGCTCACTGTGTCTTTTTCCTCAGTGGCGCGAAACTCGCTAAAGCAACACTACCAATGAATTTGCGCCTGTTTGCTATCACGGCGGTTAACGGCTTCCTCGCGATGGCCGTAGGTATGACACTTATCCTTTACGCATTGCAAGAAGGAAACGTCGGCATGGTTGCCCTACTTTCTTCTACTACCCCTATCATGCTGTTGCCGATACTTTGGATTTACACCAAGAAGCGCCCGAATCGATTCGCCTGGTTTGGCGCTATTCTAGCCGTTGTTGGCACGGGGTTATTAGTCAGCTAGCGGCTATTAGAACGATAGTTATAATCCACTTTATATTTGCTCTTAATGAGTGAAAATAATATTAACAAGACAGGAAAACAGACCAGAATCGAGTGCCACGCTAGGAATAAGGTGAAAGATAACAACGATATTTCACTAACAATATTTGATCTTATCCTACAGTTTTGGTTAAAAAGTGTAGTAAAATTACGCTAATTTGTTTTCTAAGTTACTTTGAAATTTGACGAGGACATCACTATGTCAGCTAAGAAGCCTTTGGCTCTAGTCATTCTTGACGGCTACGGCCACCGTGAAGATACTGCAAGCAACGCAATCGCGAACGCAAAAACGCCAGTTATCGACGGTCTGCTTGCCAATAACCCAAACACACTGATCTCAGCTTCTGGCCTAGACGTTGGTCTTCCTGACGGTCAGATGGGTAACTCTGAAGTCGGTCATACCAACATCGGCGCTGGTCGCGTGGTCTATCAAGATCTGACTCGTATCACTAAATCTATCGCCGATGGTGAATTTGCAGACACGCCGGCATTAGTAGAAGCCATTGACTCAGCCGTAAAAGCTGGCAAAGCGGTTCACCTAATGGGTCTGATGTCTCCAGGTGGCGTTCATTCTCACGAAGATCACATCTACGCAGCCATTGAAATGGCAGCAGCTCGCGGCGCTGAGAAAATCTACCTACACTGCTTCCTAGACGGCCGTGACACACCACCACGTAGTGCTGAAAACTCACTACAACGTTTCCAAGACCTATTTGCGAAACTTGGTAAGGGTCGTGTCGCCTCTCTCGTTGGTCGTTACTACGCAATGGACCGTGACAACAACTGGGATCGCGTTCAAGTCGCTTACGATCTTCTAACTCAAGCAAAAGCGGAATTCACAGCAGAAACAGCAGTTGCAGGTCTGGCTGCGGCTTATGCTCGTGACGAAAACGACGAGTTCGTTAAAGCAACAGCAATCAAAGCAGAAGGTCAAGAAGACGCTATCATGCAAGATGGCGATGCGGTTATCTTCATGAACTACCGTGCAGACCGTGCACGTCAAATCACTCGTGCATTCGTACCTGCATTTGACGGCTTCGAGCGCGCTGTATTCCCAGCAATCAACTTCGTGATGCTGACTCAATACGCAGCTGATATCCCGCTAGCGATTGCCTTCCCACCAGCGTCTTTAGAAAACACATACGGTGAGTGGCTATCTAAGCAAGGTCAAACTCAGCTACGTATCTCTGAAACAGAGAAATACGCGCACGTAACCTTCTTCTTCAACGGTGGTATTGAGAACGAATTCGAAGGCGAAGAGCGTCAACTTGTTGCTTCTCCAAAAGTAGCAACTTACGATATGCAGCCAGAAATGAGCTCTCCAGAACTAACTGAGAAGATGGTTGCGGCTATCAAGTCTGGTAAGTACGACACTATAATCTGTAACTACCCGAACGCAGATATGGTTGGCCACACTGGTGTTTATGAAGCAGCCGAAAAAGCGATCGAAGCACTGGACGAAAGCGTTGGTAAAGTGGCGGAAGCCATCAAAGAAGTGGGCGGTCAGCTACTGATCACTGCAGACCACGGTAACGCAGAAATGATGATCGACCCAGAAACGGGTGGCATCCACACTGCTCACACTAACCTACCAGTACCGCTAATCTACGTTGGTGACAAAGCGGTTGAGTTCAAAGAAGGCGGTAAACTGTCTGACCTTGCTCCAACCATGCTTTCTCTAGCCGGCATAGAAATCCCTGCAGAAATGTCTGGTGAAGTGCTAGTTAAGTAAGTCGCCAATCTTCAAATCTCGAAAGCCCGGGCTCACGCTCGGGCTTTTTTATTTCTCCACCAACAAGTTTTGACATTACTCTTTCTTCAAAGGAATGTGTTTGGGTATACTGACTTTCTCTCAAAGACTTAGGACAGACTTTTCACATGGCAACACGACGACAAGGACGACTAACAGCTTTTCCAAAGCTCTCTGCATTCGTATTGATTGTTGCCTCGACACTGGCTTTCCCTAGTTGGTCTTCATCGCCTTCAGAATTAAAAGGCGTCAGTAGTGAAATCTCACGTCAAAGACAAGCGTTAACTTCACAACAGAAAAAACTCGATTCCCTACAACAGTCTCTCAAAAAGCAGGAACTGGGTATCGTACGTCTTGAGAAAGAAATCAAAGAAGCCAAATCGTCGTTGAGTAAAACCAACGCCAGTATCGCTTCGTTAGAGAAAAAGATTTCTTCACTAAGAGTACAAAGACAGCAGCAAAGCGAAAAACTCGCTGAGCTACTTCAAACCTATTATGTTACCCAGCGCGCCAAGTCTTCTGCCAGCATTCTTAACCAAGGCGTCGAAGAGGACAGAATCAGCCAATATTTCCAACACTTAGCCAAACAACGAGCGCTCACGATTGAAGAGTTGGAAACGACCGTCAATCAGCTCGCGGAAAGTGAAACGCAGCTCAAGCTAGAGAAGCAGCAAATCACTAAATTGATCGCGCAGCAGAATCAAAAGCGCAAGCAATTGACGAAAGAGCAATCCAAGCGAAAAGGCACCGTCAGTAACATCAAAAAGAACATCACCAGTGATAAGGTCTACCTGTCAGAGCTGCAGCGCAATGAAACACGCTTAAAAGCTGAGATTGCCAAAGCGGCTAAAGCCGCGAAAGCAGCCAAACTCAATGCGGTTCCCATGGACGGTTTAGCGAAACGCAAAGGTCGATTACCGTGGCCGCTTAAAGGCAAAATTCTCCACAACTACGGCTCGCGCCAAACGGGTCAGATAAACTGGAAAGGGATGGTGATTGACGCCAATTACGGTCAGTCAGTGAAAGCTGTCTACTCTGGCACTGTCGTATTTTCAGACTACCTCAGAGGATATGGTTTGGTGATTCTGCTAGACCACGGAAAAGGCGACATGACCTTGTATGGCTTTAACCAAAGCTTACTGAAAAAAGAAGGGGACAAAGTGTCCGCGGGCGAGACCATCGCATTGGCCGGCGACACAGGTGGTCAGCCACAAGCATCACTTTACTTTGAAATTCGACGCAATAGTAAAACTCAAAACCCTAAGGGTTGGCTGACAAGATAACCTCGTTTGTTCTCGCAAGACTAAGCGTAGTAGGCCTCCACAGCTTGAATAAACTCATTAACCTGCTCTCTAGCTAAAGCGTTGATTCCCGCCGCCGCTGCACGACCGCCACCCGTCGCAAACTGAGCACATACATCTCCCGCTCCTTGCTTATTATTCAGCGGCGCACGTAAGGAAACGGTATAGCTCCCATCCGCATTCTCGGAAAGTACAGCATGCGCACGATCTGGGGTTTGATTCGCCAGCCAGTTGCCGTAAACGCCACTGATACGTCGTGAAGAAGCATGGTTAGGCAGCTCAAACACACCCAACACATCACTTTGATAAGAAGCTTGAACTGCGAGCGCCTTATCCATATCACTTTGATACGCTGATTTGAGAGTATGATAAGGAGAGCGTTGATCAGCAATAACAGCAAAAGGATCATCATATGCCAAAAGGTGCTTAAACAACTGAGCAGGGTCAAAATGCAGATCCGCCAGCTCAGCCCCATAGCCATTGTAGTTAACTAATGTCCCCAGCTCTTTCAACTGCTCTTTCTGTTCATCGGTGAGGCCAGCTCTGCCAGCCAGCTCATCCGCTTTTGCAATCAAGTTATCACCGTATGCAGCAGTTATCGCCCATAAGTGAAAACGACCTTGCAGCAACTCATCCACAATCAAGGCGGTACAGGTATTGGCCTCTAAGTTAATGTGAGCATCGAGGTTGGTGGACTGTGGAATATCGCCGGACTTGTGATGGTCGGCATAGAATACCTGAGCACCTGCGGCAAGAATCGTTTCTAAACTCGCCTTATTTTTCTCCATCGAGATATCCAGTACGGTGACGGAATCACTCGCCTGGCAATTAAGGGAATCGAGCAGTTTGATATCACGTTTAACGCCGGTGATCAGAGTCGACGTTTTGGGTTCAGCCAAACGCAGCTGAAGAAGCGCGATAATGCCATCCGCATCACCATTGAACACATCGTAGTGCATAAACAAAAACCCCTTAAAATATCTTTAGATACTTTAAGGGGTTAGCCTTATTTCAACAATCGCATTTGGTTATGGTTAAGCATGAATTGCTTTAACGCCATCTTCCAGCAACTGTAATTGTTCAAGACCTTGTATGGTAGCTTTAGGCTTCACCACGGCGATCATTTGCAGCATTCCTTGATGAATCACCTGCTCTGTGATCTGAGTTTTTGGCGACATGGCAGCACGGTAACCCAGCCAGCTGGACGCAATCAGATGCAAAGTGGTCACCAGAGGTTTCATCTCATTCTCTTCAACTTTCAACAGTTCCAGCTCAACAAAGGCACGCATAATATTGATTAGATTGGTTTGCAGCTTTTCCTGTACCTGAATGTAGTCATCATGCAATTGATCATCACGCTGGAGAATTTCTGGCAAGTTGGCGTAGAAAAATCGGTACTTCCACATCAGATTGAAGATAGAGTCTAGATAATGCTTGAGCAGCACTAGGCTTTCTTGTTGACCATGAATTGGCGAAAATCGCTCTAACAGCTCATTAGAATAAAGCGCAAAAATTTCACGAACGATTTCTTGTTTGTTGCGGAAGTGGTAGTAAAGGTTGCCCGGACTAATGTCTATATGTGCTGCAATATGGTTAGTGGTGATATTACGCTCACCGTGTTCATTAAATAGATCCAATGCGGCAAGCACTATTTTGTCGCGTGTCTTCATTCGTTTTCCGTACCCTCTTCCATTAATATTATCAGTATAACTGAGTATATTAACCAATAACAAAAAAGCGCCTGATTAGACCAGGCGCTTTCATCGGTTTCTTAGTTATTTGTGGTACGGCTTGGATAACTCATGAACCGCTTCAACAAACACACCAGCATTTTCAGGCGGTACATCGAGGTGAATACCATGGCCAAGGTTAAATACGTGGCCTGTACCTGCGTCACCAAAGCCTTCTAGGATGGTCGCAACCTCTTCACGGATACGTTCTGGTGAAGCGTAAAGCATCGATGGATCCATATTGCCTTGCAGCGCCACTTTATCACCCACACGCTTAACCGCATCTTGGATGTTGATCGTCCAGTCCAAACCAACAGCATCACAGCCAGTCGCAGCGATTTGCTCTAGCCACATGCCACCGTTCTTAGTGAACAGAGTAACAGGAACACGGCGGCCATCGTTCTCACGAATCAAGCCATCGACGATTTTATGCATGTACTGTAGCGAGAACAGGTTGTAATCACGTGGCGTTAAGACACCGCCCCAAGTATCAAAAACCATTACCGACTGGGCACCCGCTTTGATTTGTGCGTTTAGGTACTCAATAACGCTGTCTGCGAGTTTATCCAGTAGCAGATGCAGCGTCTGTGGTTCTGCGTACATCATCTTCTTGATCTTAGTGAAGGCTTTTGAGCTGGCACCTTCAACCATGTAAGTTGCCAGAGTCCATGGGCTACCAGAGAAACCAATCAAAGGTACATCACCGTTCAAATCTTTACGGATCTGACGCACTGCATTCATTACGTACTTCAGTTCACCTTCTGGATCAGGAATGCCAATTTTCTCAACATCCGCTTTGCAGGTAATCGGCTTATCAAATACCGGGCCTTCACCCGCAGCAAAACGGAGTTCTAACCCCATTGCATCCGGGATAGTTAGGATGTCAGAGAACAAAATGGCAGCATCAAGTGGAAAACGGCGCAGTGGCTGCAGCGTGACTTCTGACGCCAGCTCTGCATTCTTACACAAAGACATGAAATCGCCCGCTTCAGCACGGGTCGCTTTATATTCAGGTAGGTATCGTCCTGCCTGACGCATCATCCATACTGGCGTGTAATCCACAGGCTGCTTTAAAAGCGCACGCAGATAACGATCATTTTTTAATTCAGTCATTCCGTCTTTCCAACTATTCGGCTTCTATTTAGGGGCGCTATTCTAACACTGTTTTCCATGCAAAAGCTGTGTGCTTTGCAACCTAGATCAAGTTATTAACTTTTAAATCAGTGCTTAATTTGCACCCAATCATCAAGAGTGTTAAAAATTTGTTTGCTAGCGAAAACAACAATTATAACCTGAGTACTCGCTACTCAGCATCTCATAACGACATCTTACTTACCCCCTCCCTATCGGAGGGTTTTTTTTGTCTATAAATCAGTGAATTAATCCATCTCATCCAGAGTTTGTTGAATCAAGGATCGCGCGATGGTTCCTTCTGGTGCCACCAGCGGTAAGTCGTCCGCGCTAAACCACTGCGCGTCACTCAATTCACTGTAATCCGGCTTCAACTCTCCACCTTGATAGTCCGCCAGAAATCCCATCATCAGGCTGGACGGGAACGCCCAAGGCTGGCTGCCAAAATAACGAATGTTTGCCACATCGATACCGGTCTCTTCTTTCACCTCTCGAGCCACACACTGTTCAAGTGTTTCCCCAACCTCAACAAAGCCTGCAATCACGGTGTACATACCATTACGGTGTCTTGGATGCTGCGCTAGAAGAATTTGGTCGCCGTTGCGCACGGCAACAATGATGCACGGAAAAATACGCGGATAGTGTAACGTTCGACAGTCACCACACTGCATGGCGATTTGGTTGTGATTGAGATGGTTTCGGCCACCACATATCGGACAAAAGCGCAGTGTTTGTGTCATATGACCATACTGAACGGCTTTGCTAATCAGCAGAAACAATGGCTCGGGTAGATCTAAACAATCTCTCAACGACGTCAGTGGTAGTTCTTGCTCTAGCTCCTGAGCATTGAGCCACATGACTGGCAAGCCCTTGTAATTTCCAATCTTTATCGCATTTTCTTCAGGCAAATTAAACGCCTTCGCCGCACCACAAGGTAATGCATGGTCCACCAGCCAAGCCTCACTGCCTGATACAACACACCAATAAGCATTGCTCGTACGGTTCGTGTCACTGTTCTTTAACATTACCCTTCCTCTTCGCTTGCAGTTCATTCATTTTACTGGCAATCTAATTTCATACCAGAGTTTGTAGTGGAACAATTTTCTGGCTATAAATTCTAGTAAGGACAAGAGGTTGTATCTCTAGAATGGCTTTGCAAAGCAAAGCGTAATGATCACCGGAACTGTGATCCGATCATGAGGGCATGGTCATGCTGAATAAATTCAAACAAACACAAGAACAGTGGGGTGGCTCAAGTGAAGTCATCGATCATTGGTTAGAAACTCGCCAGTCACTTATTGTCGAATATTGCCAGTTAGGCTCTCTTCAGCCAGCGAATGGGCACGCTAACGTAGTTGAACTCCCTTCCCCGAAACAAATCAGCTCTTTTTGCAATCACGTCGTTGATTATATTTCCGAAGGCCATTTCAAAATTTACGATATGGTGATGGAAAAGTGGCAGGCTACAGGCTTTAAAACCAATAACGAGATTGACACCACCTACGCAAAAATCGTGTTAACCACCGAGCCTTTACTTGAGTTTAATGACAAGTACGTCAGCGTTAGTGCAGACGATGAGCTTCCTGATTTCGAAGTAGATATGTCAAAAGTTGGCGAACTACTCGAAGTGCGATTTGAAGTTGAAGATAATCTGATCCAGCTTATTGCCGATAGTCTAGCGATACCGCCAGGCGCTTAAAAAAGAGATTAGTGAGGGTTGACGTAAAGTCAGCCCTTTTTGCTTAGTAACGTTTCGTTGTGGATGCGGGATAAGGGCACTCTCGCAGGCCAAAGCCCGTTCCAGCTTCCCATAGGACGCAGTTCGTTCCCTCCTCTCTCCAAAAGTAAAAATCCACCTGCATA
>NZ_JPQB01000029.1:0-39363 GCF_000740665.1 Vibrio sp. B183
TATGCAGGTGGATTTTTACTTGGTTATCACTAGTCAGTGATTAACGCATAGTCTTTTTCTACCCCCACGGCAGGGCTCTGAAATAAATCTGGAAAACTGGCAATGGTAAGACTTGAGAGCCTTTTCCAGAAAAATAGCGTTATGCTGCTATATTTCCTAATAAATGAGTTCTGATGATATCACTTTCCAGAAACATTGCTATTACTAGGACTTGCCACAATGCGAACCTAACAGCGATGACATCTTGGTTTAGCATAATGTTAACCATTTGAATAAGAGTACTTATTCGGCTTAGCACATATTTTTTGTATATTAACTTAAGCTAATAAATGATTTTCTCCCCTTAATGAGCTAGCTTATCAATAAGGGCAAGCATTTGAGCCCATGTGTCTATTGCTATTGACGCACTCAGGTCAATTTGAGAGGAATGCATGAAAAAACAATACTTTGTAGTGATCGATGATTCCCCTTCCATATTGTGTGTATTAAAAGGGATGTTTGCTGAGCTAGGTTATGACGACGTGATTACATCATCTAACCCTATAAGAGCGCTTGAGCTCATAAAAAAGTCGCCTAAAAGCTATCGTGCAGTATTTACAGATTTAAATATGCCCGAAATCGATGGAATGGAAGTGCTTCGCCAGCTTGGAGAAATGGGCTATAACGGCGGGGTGTGCATCATCTCAGACCTAGAAGACCGGGTTTTAGAGCTTGCTGCCAATGTGGCCCGACAACATGAAGTTCGTCTGATAGGAAGTATACCTAAACCTATTGCTTCTAGTGAGCTTAACAGAGCGGTCAACAAATTGATTCAGCTAGAACAAAAAACGTTTTCTCACTTTAAGAAAATGACAAAAGCAGAACTAATTGACTGCATTAAGAAAAGATTGATTACTCCCTATTATCAACCCAAGGTTAATATCTTAACGAGGCGAGTTGAAAGTGTTGAGGCTCTGGCAAGAATCTGTAAACCGGGTGAGACGGATGCGATCTTGCCTGGCCGATTTATTCCTACTGCCTCCGAGCATGGCTTGCTAGATACAGTTACAGAACAAGTGGTTACTCAATCTCTTAACGATCTCCCAAGGTTAAAAGAAGAGTTGGGGAGCGGTTTGCATTTGGCTTTAAATCTTTCACCCACGCAATTAACTAACCCGGAATATCCAGAACAACTTTTCGATATAGTGGCTCAAAGTAGGGTTAACCCTGCCCATATTACCATTGAGGTGACTGAAGAAGATACGTTAAAGAGTACAGAACAGTTAGAGTGTTTAAACCGCTTTAGGATCAAAGGGTTTGGTTTATCTCTTGATGACTTTGGAACAGGGTACACGAACTTACAGCAGTTGCGCACTTTACCTTTTACTGAAGTAAAAGTTGATCGTAGCTTAGTTTCCAATATTCATATAGACAGATTTAATCAAATTGTGGTGAGTTCACTACGTGATATTTGTAAAAACTTACCGATTAGCCTAGTTGCCGAAGGTGTCGAAAATTATGAGGACTACAATTACTTAGAAAGCCACCACACAAACGTAATAGCTCAAGGTTTTCTGATATGTAAACCCCGCTCATTGGAGAGCCTGTTCCACTGGTATGCTTCTTGGAACAAGGTCATTGATATTCGGTAGGCGTAAACCGCATTAATCCACATTTCTCTGTATGTGGTTCCGTGCATACTGGCTCCGAAAATACGTTACCAACATAAAGCCGTTAACTCTAGCTATGATTGAAAGATAAATGCACAACACTTTGATTCTATTAAGTTTAAATTATAACCATGATGATGTATGGATAAAAATGCCAAAAGATAAATTAATGCTTAATCGAATATGTCATCAACCAATTAAGTCGTATGAGGGACCCAAAAATGAACTTGTCAGACCTTTCGTTTAAACAAAAAGTCGCCCTTTTGATTACGTTTCCCATCGTTAGTTTTTTATGGCTCAGTACATCGACGTTGTTTCAAAACTTTTCTACGTCAGCCGAGATGTCCTCTCTGATTCGGCTCACTAACTTATCTGTCGTTTACAGTGATTTGGTTCACGAGTTACAAAAGGAGCGTGGAATGACGGCTGGTTTTCTCAGCTCCAATGGCACCAATTTCCAAAATGAGCTCGCCAGCCAGAGAAGCTCTACAAATCAGAAAAAAGAAAAACTATCTTCATACTTGAATTCTCACCCTATTGAGAATACTACGGTTCAACAGCTCAACGACAAGATTACTCAGCAATTGCGTCAGCTCAAAAACATTCGTAGCCAAGTAGATAACCAGTCCATTCCACTCTCCAATGCCTTGCAATATTACACTCAAGCAAATCGCTTTCTCTTAAGTATTTCTGGGGTAATTTCAGACATCAGCACGGACTCAGCCATAACTAAAGAGACCATCGCTTATTATAACTTTCTCCAAGGCAAAGAAAGAGCAGGTATCGAAAGGGCGGTTTTAAACGGTGTGTTTTCTAACAATGAAGCCGACTCAAAAACGCTGATTAAGTTCGCCTCGCTCGTTACTCAGCAAGATACTTATCTATCAAATTTTCTTTCCTTTGCTCGTTCAAGCAATAAGCAGTTTTATGAGACTCAAATGAATGACAGTTCAGTCACAGAGGTCACCAAACTGCGCAAGCTGGTCATGTCTAGATCCACGGATTTTAATATTGATCCTAAATACTGGTTTAACCAAGCAACCAAACGAATCGGTCAGTTGAAAAAAACAGAAGATTACATAGCCGATCAATTAATAGAGCTAGCTAGCAAAAAAGCAAGTACCGCAAAGAGCGACTTAGTTTTGAATCTCATCCTATGCTCATTCATCACAGTGATGACGAGCATCATATGTTTTCTTGTGATAAAAGATTTATCTAAACGCGTTAAAGACTTAACAAAAGTAATGGAGAGTGTAAAAGAAGGAAATGATCTGACATCTCGAGCGACTTACGTGGATAAAAGTGAACTGGGTGTCATTTCTTATTCTTTAAATGCAACACTGGAGCGATTTCATAACGTCATCGATAACCTGTCTGGTTCAAGTGTTACCCTTGCTTCATCGGCAGAGCAAACCTCTCAGACATGCCATCAAAACTCTTCTTCGATATTAGAACAACAAAATCAAATTGGTTTAATCGCAACCGCGATTGAACAGCTTTCAGCAACCGTTGATGAAGTTGCCTCGAAAACTCAACAAACTGCTGAATCAGCCAAAACAATGAACGGCGAAGCAAAGAATGGATTAACGACCGTGAAAGCGTCTTATCAATCCATTGATAATCTGGCGCAAGAAATCAATGAACTCGCTCAAAAAGTCACCCATCTTCATGAGAGTAGCAACAATATCACCAGTGTTATTGATGTTATCAAATCTGTAGCCGACCAAACTAATTTGCTGGCACTAAATGCAGCCATTGAAGCCGCTAGGGCTGGTGAACAAGGTAGAGGGTTTGCGGTAGTAGCCGATGAAGTCAGGAGTTTGGCTCAACGTACTCAAGATTCTACATCTGAAATTGAAGGATTCATTACTTCCCTGCAAGCAGATGTAGAGGCTGCGTTTAGTGTAATCGATAGCTGCCAGGAAAAATCGGCTTCTGCGGTAGCAAGCTCGCAGTTAGTAGAACAAACGTTAAGCACAATCGCGACTTCGGTTAGCGATATATTTAATATGACAGACCAAATTGCTACCGCAACGGAAGAGCAAGCGGTCGTGACACAAGACATCGCAAAAAACGTTGTCAGTGTCGAAGAGGCGTCAACACATGCTACGACAGGCGCATCTCAAATAGCATCCACGGCACAAGAGCAGGCTCAACTGGCCTCATCACTGAAGAGTTTAGCTGCGACTTTCAAGATATCGTGAGGCGTGTTATCTAAGAGTGACATTATTCAGCAAAACCAATCGCATATTATTTTCGTTAAACTTTTTTACTTTACATAGAAAACGGGTAATGGCATTGCAACTATCGCGGTTGTTGCTTGCTTTGGGGGCCTAGTCCTCATTTCTTGAGTAAAAATACTACTGAGGTATGTGACTCTCTATAGTTAGTAAGTGTCTTTTCATCATATAAAGGTGGTAAGTAGCATGTTTAAAAATGCCCTAAATACTTTGTTTGACTCTTCGGTGGAACCTCGAGAAGCAACGCCCGATATGGAACCCGTTCAGCTACAGGCTGATGAGGTGTCCATACTCGATGATACTGCTATGAACGCACATGATACCGCCTTTCTCAATTATCTGTTTGGTGAATCTACATCAATGGAGGAGACCGATCCCTTTAGTGACTATGTTGCAGAGCAGCTCGAGCGAATATTGACTGCTCCCCAAGCAATACTCAGCGAATTGCCGATAATGCCAGCATCAATAACAACGTTGATCACCGAACTTCAGAATGATGAGTTTAATGTTGATGCGTTACTTGAGGTCATTGAGTCTGAAGCGGGTGTTGCAGCTGATGTCATTAAACTCGCAAACAGCCCTCGGTATAAACGCAGCGAAAAATCGATTACAGACCTTAAAGCAGCATTTATGAACATCGGCGCGCAAGGACTGATTGAAGGTGTTATTGAATCTTACATTAAAGAGTTTACGCCTTCTTTTAACATTTATTGGCGCCATTTTGGGCAGAACATTTGGAACCACAGCGTTCAAACTGCTGAGTTTGCTAAAGTGCTGGTTAAGAATACGGATTTAGAAAGTGAATTGGCGACGGCCTATTTTATCGGGCTCATCCGTAATTTAGGGCGAATGATTACCTTCCAGATAATGATCGAAGCCTTTCGCCATGTTGATCCCGAGGCCAGTCCCAATTCAAGTGGATTTAAAAAGCTGATTCATAAATATGAAACTCGACTGACCTTTTCCATTGCTCATTTTTGGCAATTACCGGAGATTATTCAAACTGCTCTTGCTTTCCAAATATCTGAAAAGTTAAAGAGTACAGGTCTAGGTATTGTTGTTCTCGAAGCCAATTACTTAAGTGAATTGCAGTGTTTGTTGAATACGGGCTCTATTGATAATGAAACGTTTATACGATGCACTCAAAGTCACTTAACCACGAATAATGCGCGTCAAATGGCAGTTCAATTTCTGAATGAACAAGAAGTTTCAGTATAATGGCAGGTAATCTCAAAGGAATGCGGTGTTGTATAGAGGAGGTGCTAGTTGTGGCTTTTGTGTTGAAGGGCACCATTGACTTGATATCTAGTTGAGAGAGAGCGTCATGTAAGTCCTTCATCTATGGAGTTGTGCCTTTCATGATTATATTCTCCATTACACAGCAAATGGGTCAGCAACATTTGTGACTCTCTGGTAAAATGATGGCGAATCAATCGCCATCATATCGTAGCCTTCAGCTCTTTATGGGAGAGATGGTCGAACGTTTTAGGTGAATAGCTTGCTCCTTTAAGTGTTGGTTTTCTAGAGCCAATTCTTCTAATTGAAGCATTACTTTCCTATGAGCTTCGTGAAAATGATGATGCTCGCCTGCCAATATTGCGATCTGTTCTTTCAGCTGTGACATTTCTTGACGGTATTGTGTCTTCAGACGGGATTCTCGTTTCAGTTTTTCCCGTAAGCGCTGTAAGTCAGAATGATGACAAGGCGCTACGACTGCGTTATTCGCCTGCTTTGCCTGCCTGATTTGTTCAATAATCGCAGGGTAATAATATGCACTACCATTCCCCAAATTGGCTTCTTCTTCTACGGCTCGAATACTTAATTTTCGAGAGCGAAGAACACGTTTAGGTTGCCCTTCAATTAAACGTTGCAAGGCGCTCTGTAATGTCGTCAAGGTATCTTGGCTCTTCCTCATAATTCATAAACCTCAATAGGATGTTGATAAGGTTGATAGTCAATTGCGAAATCTCTCATCACCACCTCAGCAGCTCGAATTTGAGTAATACAATGTGCGTAAATGGAAGGAGAAACGGTAAGGTGTGACAGGAGATAGTGTGTTAGATCAGTGTGCCGTTGCTGCCACCACCTAGCATTGTCACTGTCAATAATGCTGCTACCGCTCGAGCAGTCCACACAAAAGGCAGGATTGGCGGCACCATCCATGTCGCAGTGATACCCATTTTTACAGTAACTATGTAGTGTGCCATGCAGTGTCAATTGCTTGCTTTTGACAGCTTTATAGATGATGTCCCAACTGCTGTATAAATGGGGTGTCCCTTCTTCTCTCATCGCAACGATAGCTTTTCCATGACTTCCCGAAAGGGGAGCCGATGAATGAGACCACTGATAAAACTTATTAGTGATGAGCTCATTTTGTGTGGAAGCCAGCAGTTGCTGAAGCTCTTCATCTATTTCCACATCTTTTATTCGGCTGGCGACTCCCCCCGCGCAATACCAGTCTGTCATTTGAAGGTAAAGATGCTTAAATTGTTGTTTCAAAGCAATAGCATTCCCTAGGCGATATTTAATGGTATAAAACGCCAAGGTTCGTCGAAACTGATGGGTGTTCATATGCCAGGGTTTCCCTTGCTTAACTCGTGTGCGAATACTTTCTGTACTATTAGGGTTACATTCAATGCACTCTTCCAGGTCTGATTCTGACACCAGAATGTTAAAGTGTTGGGTGAAACGTTGTAACCGTAGATTCCAATCCGAAATGATAACGGGCTTTTTAGAGCGAGCCCCTTTATTGAACCAGAGTACGTTCACTTTTTGTGGTTGATGGTCATTGTATTCGTCTCGCCAAGTCTGAGTGAGAGCGGCAGCTAGCTGAACGGCTTTTTCCGTGATTGGAGCGGTCACCCAGGTGGCTTTTTTTTGTCCCAACTTAAACGTCTTGGCTTGAAGCATATGAAAGGTCTTACCGTCGAAGCATGTTTTAAAGTAGCTATCTTCTGTGATCTCAAGTAACTCAGACACTCGCATACCGGAAAAGGCACCACAACAAATAAAACATGCGGTGATCAACTGCCCATAATAGCGCTTCCAGTCTAGACCGCTGGCCTGGCTGGGGAGACCACTGCCTTGTTGAGACATTAACTTGAGAATAGAGTTCGCTGAACGTGGAGAGGCTTTATTGATTTCTTGAGCATAGAAATGTGGATCAGTGATGTGCCCTGTCATGTTAGTGAGAAATTGCCACTTACCATCGCGGATTTTTCCATCGACTTTCGCTTTTCCAGCGAGGTAGTTGTCTTGCAAGTGTTGTTCAACATCGGCGAGCTCTTGTCGATATGGCCAGGCTTGCTCAACCAACTCAATGGCTTTACCGTAAATGTCGTCGGCTATACGTTGCGGAATAGCCAGTGTTTGTGACTTCTTCTTTTTATTTTGGGCGCATAGCTCTTGAGCCAACTTATTGGAAGGTAGCCGATCTAGGCCAAACTGAATATCGAGCCATTTTTCTAGTTTTAGGACGCTGTTGATCGCGGTAAACATTTGCTCCAGTGTACTAAGAGAGTACTGCTGAGCTTTTAAGTACTCAATAAATCGTGTCCAGACCACTCGGTTACTCAGCGCTGAGAGTGAATAGGCCCCTTGGTTTTGGAGGAAGTAATAGATATTACGCAACTTAATGAAACGCGTGCAAATCGTTGAGAGTTTAGCTCCAGTACTTTGAGCTCCACTTTTATGAAAAATCCACCCATAGACAATCAGTTTCAGCTCGAGCATCAAGGCTGGAGAGGAAGTTAGACGGCTAAAGTTTACGCTGGTGACATTAGAACGTACTTGAGCAAAATAAGGAGACAAGTCCCATAAATCCTCACCAAAGCGAGCGGTTATATGACCTTCTCTATTGGTGCATATAACAAAGTCGTTAACGGTTTCTATTTGACCTGACTTAATGAGCTCAATGAGGCTTTGCCCTTGTGAACGCAAAGAGGTGGTATCGATGAAATCAACTTGAAACTCAGCCCCTAAAGGGGAAATTGGATGGTTCATGCGCGGGCTCCTAAAACATTGACAGATGTGGCGTCTTGCCACAATGGGTGACGTCCATGGGTATTGAGCCGCTCGCGTACACGCTTGAGTAACGGCGTATGAATTTTTGGGAGAATTTTATGCTCGATAAATGTGATTATTTCATCGAAATTTTTTCGAAAATGGTGGGCATCTAAATGGTAGTATCTGGACTCCTCAAGGGCTTCGCAAAATGACAAAAGACACCAGATATCTTCGTCTGTTTGAACGATGACCTGGTGCTCGCACCCAAAGCATTGTAGTAACTCTGCACAGGCTAAACGTTGCCCTTCCGTTAACTGATGTTGTTTGGACTTTCGGCTAAAGGCTTTCGATTTTTCTCCAAAGGGTTGCGTGCAATAAGAACCGTGAGCCGAGAGTGTCCCAGGCACGGTACTTTTCATCCAATCATCGTAACTGAGTATTGGGATCTTCAGTTCTTCCATGATGGAGCGCTTGGCTTCAGAGGTGTTGACTTTATGTTTGGCTTGGTAGGCTCTGATGGACGCTGACTCTTGGAGCATGGCGTTGTTGCTATGACGATTGCCAGTAGAGTAATGTTTACGTATTACTGAGGGGGTATTACCAAGCAGTTCAGCAGCGGCAATGTCGCCGAAACGGATCTGAGTCATAAGGCTTCCCGTTTCTCTAAACCGAGAAATTATCGGTCTCAGAGGGCGTCCTAAGTCATCTTTGAGAGGGAAGTATCGGCCAAGTAAGGTGACATTAAACTCTCTGAAGTGGTAAGGGGTGATAGAGCGTCGTTGTCCTCGTGTATAAGTTTGTAACAACAGCGCTTGAGGCGAAGGGTCGATGTATTGGGAGACGCGCAGAAGCGTATCAAAGAAATCGATGCAGTACTTTGGAATAGTGAGTTTATGCGTACCAATTTCAACGGTTAAGACCTTAAATGCACGCCGCTTGAAAGCAGGCATGCTATACCATGTATCACCTAAAGATTGACTTGTTAATGCGGGTCTTTTTAATTGCAATAAGGTTGAGGTATTGCAAAATGTATAGTAGGCAAGCAGATAGGTGGCGACGCTCATTAAGCGGGTGACGCCAGAACGAATTGGATATTTTTTGCCTTTCCAGACAAATCTCATGGTGGGTCTATTGTGGTGAGCCGAGAGATAATGTTGGGGATCCTGACAAAATTGCTCAGACAATTGCTTGAACATGGCTCTAAGCAGAGGAAGGAGCTGTTTGAGATCTGATTGGCTGTATGCCTCGAAAGATTCTATGTCATCCTGTTTAACGACAGGAAGCTCATCAAACCAACTGATTGGGTAATCGAACAATCGGCATAATCCAGTGAGCTGGGTGCGCATTACTTTGTAAGAGCCTTTTTTTATCTCACCTTTCAATACGAGAGTGTAGATTTCGAGCACATATTGGTGAATCGATGCTTTGGTAAAACACTCCATATAATGTTTATCACACCATCGAAGGTATTTCTTGAGCTGTTCAAAGAGGCCATATCGAGTTGTAGCGGTGCGATGATCGGATTTAAAGGTATTCATAGCTATAATCGCAAGCTGGTCACGAGAGGCCAATACTTCATTCCCTTTTTGTATTTGCCTTGTAACAGGGCAATGCCGATAACGCATACGATTAAAATCTAAATGTAGAGTAGTATTGTTTGAATTGGCGATGCTCAGCATGAGATCGGGTTGCCAGTCATGCAAATGAATCAAACGGTTTTTCATCGTGGCACCTCGCAGTCATCGAGAGCGTTGTGCATAATGGTATCTAACATTGCAAACTTTTCAGAAAGTACAGCTTGCCTTCTGAGGAAGCGGATGTACTTCCAAGTAGTTGATTCATGGTTATGCCCCATCCATCCCATTAAACAGTCTAGTGCTTCGCTATTTCCTAACCCTGAATTTAGGAGGTCGTTGAGACGAAACGTACCATAAGTGCTTCTGAGATCATGAAACTTGTGGTTGAACTCTGGCATTGTATGTTGAATGTTTTTCCGTAATTCACACCATCGAACACCCAGAACCTTAGGCTGAAGCGGATTTCCTTGTTCAGAGATAAATAAAGGCTCTGCAAAGTGGCTGCCTTCCTTACGGTTTAATTTTTGTAGCCTTCGTAATCGCCGTTCGCTGATCGCATAATTTCGAAGCGACATTAATAAAGATGCGACCATTTCAATGTTGCGCTCTTTGCTGAACTTGGTTCGTATCCCCATGGAGGGGCCTATCGGGACTTCAAATCGTACGCCTGTCTCTGTTATGGGCCTTGCTCGCTCTAGTGATTTTAATGTCAACGAACATACTTCATCTATCCTCAGCCCTGTTTGCAGAGCTAAGCGGCATTGAAGTTGAAATTCAATTGATGTCTTTTTCAAAGCGCTCGCGACAATAGTCAGTTCGTCTCGATTCAAAGGTGATAAGGATTGAGAAGATGAAGCTTGCTTTGGTACCTTGATACGGAGATCGCTGGTTTGAATAGAAAACTTTGGTCTGAGATGAGCCAGTTTATCTGTGCGATTGATGGTTGTGTATTCTATTTGAAAAGGGGCTTGCTTTTCATTTTTAACCTCTAAATAGCCCTCATGAATAGCCCAGCGATAAAATTGAACGACATGGTTCATGTAGCTACTGGCTGTCGAGTAAGCCAAACGCTTATCTTCAACCAAAGAGAGCAGTCGATTGCGATATTGATAGGTGGGCTTTAGGCGATTTATAGGAGGAAAGTGATCCCAGACCAATTGCCTTTCTTCAAGAAAGCGCCAATAAGAGAGTATCGCCTTGGATGAGGAAGTAAGGCTTTTAAGCCGTTTAACCGTTTTAAGATCGAAAAACCAAGCATTGGCTACATGAACAAAGTGACCATGTTCATCATATAAGGTGGGTAGAGAGCCTAGATCTTGTCCTTGGTTATGAACTGAAAAATCGCCTGCTCCATTAAAGGAAATATGAGGTTCAGAGCATACGCTGGAAGAGTGTATGAGTATTGACATTTGTACTCCAAATAATTAATGAGTGAAAACGAAGCAGTACAGCAAAACTAGATTGCTGTACCGTTGCTTCCAGATTAATTTCCAGAGTCATAAATGTGTAGAGGTGGAGTTTCTACATTAACGTGTAAGGGTAACGAACTCTTCTGAGCCCGTTGGGTGGATAGCTACTACAGAGTCGAAGTCTGCTTTGGTCGCGCCCATCTTCATCGCAACGCCGAAGCCTTGGATCATTTCATCTACCGTGAAGCCGATACCGTGTAGGCCAACTACGGTTTCTTCTTCACCGGCACAAACCAGTTTCATCTTACATGGTTGACGATGTTTCGTAACCGCAGTGTACATTGCAGTAAAGCCAGACGTGTAGACTTTAATGTTGTCTTTGCCGTACTTCTCTTCAGCTTCTTGGGTTGTCAGGCCGATAGTGCCGATTGGCGGGTGGCTAAATACCACCGTTGGTACTAGGTTGTAGTCCATCTTAGCGTCTGGTTTGTTGTTAAACAGACGCTCAGATAGCTGACGACCCGCTTTAACGGCCACTGGCGTTAGCTCGATACCACCTTCCATGATGTCGCCGACACAGTAGATACCAGACACGTTGGTCGCTTGGAATTCATCGACCTTGATGTAGCCACGATCGTTTGTCTCAACACCCGTTGATGCTAGGTTGATAGCATCGGTTGCTGGATGGCGACCAATAGCCCAGATCAGCGTATCGACGTTTTGTGTGTTGCCGTTCTCTAGGTGAAGCGTCAGGCTGCCATCGGCTTCCTTAACCACTTCTTTTGGCACTGAGTGAGTGTGTAGTGTTGGGCCTTCGACTTCCATCACTTCAACCAGAGTCTCGATGATCATTGGATCAAAGCTGCGCAGCGGTGATTCTTTACGGCAGAACAGGTGAGTGTCTGTGCCAAGAGCGCTCAGTACGCCGGCAATTTCAACGGCGATGTAACCAGCACCAATAACCGCTACGCGTTTTGGTTGCTCGTTCAGTTCGAAGAAGCCGTTTGAATCGATACCGTGCTCTGCACCTGGGATGTTAGGAATCGTTGGACGACCACCTACAGCGATTAGGATGTGATCAGCGGTGTAGTGCTCGCCGTTCACTTCAACAGTTTTCTCGTCAACAAACTTAGCGAAGCCTTTAATAACATTGACTTTGTTGTTGCCAAGTACGCGATCGTAAGACTGGTGAATGCGACCGATGTATGCCTGACGACTTTCAACCAGTTTGCTCCAGTCAAAGCCTTTCACATCAACGTCAAAACCGTAGTCTTCAGCGTACAGGTTCATCGCTTCAGCTACCTGAGCACCATGCCACATGACTTTCTTCGGTACACAACCTACGTTTACACACGTGCCGCCTAGATCCTGAGCTTCAATCAGCGCAACTTTAGCACCATACATTGCTGCTCGGTTTGCTGAAGCAATACCACCACTACCGCCACCGATACAGATATAGTCAAAATGAGTCGCCATTACTTTCTCCAATTATTGCGGGATTAAGGCGCTGTGCGACATGTGTTGCCCAGTCGCAAGCTCCCTGCGAGTTTTAATTCATTGTCTTTGATATGGAGGATAGATCGGTTGAACTCAATCTATCCTGTTTAATTTTTCTTCGGCCTGCGCTGTACTCTGAGCGCGAGTGTCTGTTATTCCGGTACAATCCAGTCTACTTTGAAATGACCGGTTGCAGGCGCAATTGCTTCTTTGAGGAAAGGCAGAATGGCGTTCATCTGGCTTTCCAGCTTCCATGGCGGATTAATCACAATCATGCCTGAGGCGGTCATCCCGTGTTCATTGCTGTCCGCCGCAACACCCAGCTCTATTTGTAAGATCTTACGGATGCCAAGACCTTCAAGGCCTTCAATCATGTCTTCAATGTCGCAGCGATTAACGACCGGATACCAGATAGCATAGATCCCCGTGGCCCAGCGTTTATAGCTCTGATAAATCGCTTGGACGACATCACGGTATTCCTTCGCCAGCTCGTAAGGTGGGTCAATCAGTACCAGACCACGACGCTCCTGCGGCGGTAAGCTCGCCTTCAAACGCTTGAAGCCATCTTCCTTATAGATGCTGACCTGACGGTCGCGATGGAACTCTTGTTCTAATAACGGGTAGTCACTTGGGTGAAGTTCCGTTAATACCATGCGGTCCTGTGGACGCAGATGCGCACGAGCCACACGTGGTGAGCCTGGGTAATAACGCAGCTTGTCACCGTTGTTCAGTGTCTGAATCGATTCAAGGTAGCTTTGGATTTCTTCTGGAATCTCAGTTTGTTGCCAGACACGGGCGATACCGTGTTTGTATTCACCTGTCTTTTCAGACCATTCGTGGGTTAAGTCATAGCGACCCACTCCTGAGTGGGTATCATGGTAAACAAATGGCTTATCTTTTTGCTTGAGCGCGTTGAGGATAAGGCTTTGAACAATATGCTTAACCACGTCAGCATGGTTGCCTGCGTGGAAACTGTGGCGATAACTTAACAAAATGACACTCTCTAACTGGTGACAACACCGGGTAATTTAATAGCTGTAGTATACGTCACTATTGAAAATTGCTGAACCTACCTATATTTACTATTTAAGACGAACGAGAAATAACAAAGACGAACCCGTCAGTTCGCTTTTTGCCAATAAAAGGAATGCTTTATGTCTAATCCTCTTCTGAGCTTTACCGATTTGCCCCCGTTTTCTGAAATCAAACCTGAACATGTAAAACCAGCCGTTGAACAGGCGATTGCAGACTGCCGAGCGAAAATCGATCTGGTACTGGAAGGAAACAGCGACCCAAGCTGGGAAAGTGTCGTTGCACCGATTGAAGAAGTGGATGATCACCTAAGCCGCCTTTGGTCACCTGTGAGCCATATGAACTCGGTGATGAACAGTGATGAATTGCGTGAAGCGTATGAAAGCTGCTTACCTCTATTGTCCGAATACGGCACTTGGGTAGGGCAGCACAAAGGCTTGTTTGAAGCATACAAAGCGATTAAAGCGAGCAAGGCATTCGCTGGGCTGACTCAGGCACAGCAGAAAACCATCACAGACTCCCTGCGTGATTTCGAGTTGTCAGGCATCGGTTTGCCAGCCGACGAGCAGCACCGTTACGGTGAGATCAGCAAGCGTATGTCTGAGTTGGGTTCTAAGTTCTCCAACAATGTGTTGGACGCGACCATGGGTTGGACCAAACATGTTGAAGATGAAAAACAATTGGCAGGTATGCCGGAATCTGCTCTGGCAGCAGCCAAAGCGGCGGCAGAGTCCAAAGAGCTGGATGGTTACCTGCTAACGCTGGATATCCCATCTTACCTTCCGGTGATGACGTACTGTGACAATCAGGAATTGCGTAAAGAGCTGTATGAAGCTTATGTCACTCGTGCCTCAGATCGTGGTCCGAAAGCGGGTGAGTGGGACAACAGTGAAATCATTAACGAACAGTTGAAGCTGCGTTATGAAATCGCCCGTATGTTAGGTTTCAATACCTTCAGTGAGAAATCTCTGGCGACTAAGATGGCAGAAAACCCATCGCAAGTGTTGGGCTTCCTCAATGATCTTGCCAACAAAGCCAAGCCGCAAGGCGAGCGTGAAGTTGAAGAGTTACGCCAGTTTGCTAAGAGCGAGTTTGGTGTAGAAGAACTCAACCTTTGGGACATTGCTTACTACAGTGAAAAGCAGAAGCAGTACTTGTTCCAGATTTCTGACGAAGAGCTACGCCCTTACTTCCCAGAACAGAGAGCCGTTAGCGGCTTGTTTGAAGTCCTAAACCGCGTATTTGGTATGAGTGTCAAAGAGCGAGAGGGCGTTGATGTTTGGCATGAGTCAGTGCGATTCTTTGATATTTTTGATTCTAACGATCAGCTTCGTGGCAGCTTCTACCTTGACCTGTATGCGCGTGAACACAAGCGAGGCGGTGCATGGATGGACGAATGCCGTGTGCGTCGTATCAATGCGAAAGGTGAGCTGCAATCACCAGTGGCGTATCTGACCTGTAACTTTAACAAACCGGTTGGTGACAAGCCTGCGCTGTTTACTCACGATGAAGTCGTGACCTTATTCCATGAGTTTGGCCACGGTATTCACCACATGCTGACTCAGGTCGATACCGGGGCAGTTTCAGGCATCAACGGTGTGCCGTGGGATGCGGTCGAGTTGCCAAGTCAGTTCCTAGAGAACTGGTGTTGGGAAGAAGAGGCGCTGGCGTTTATCTCTGGCCACTTCGAAACGGGCGAACCACTGCCAAAAGAGATGCTGGATAAGATGCTGGCAGCGAAGAACTTCCAGTCGGCGATGTTTATTCTTCGTCAACTCGAGTTTGGTTTGTTTGATTTCACGCTGCACACAGAATTTGACCCAGAAGTCGGCCCTCGCGTACTGGAAACACTGGCGGATGTGAAATCTAAGGTCGCTGTGTTGCCAAGTCTGGAGTGGAACCGATTCTCGCACAGCTTTAGCCATATCTTTGCTGGTGGTTACAGTGCAGGTTATTACAGCTACCTGTGGGCGGAAGTACTTTCTTCAGACGCGTTCTCACGCTTTGAAGAAGAAGGCATCTTTAATACCGATACCGGTAAGAGCTTCCTAAACAACATTCTCGAAATGGGCGGCAGTGAAGAGCCAATGGAGCTGTTCAAGCGCTTCCGTGGTCGTGAGCCGCAAATCGATGCCTTGCTGCGTCATTCAGGGATTCGTGCTTAAGCACTGAGCTTTGAAACTAAAAACGCCCTCCAATTAGGAGGGCGTTTTGTATTGGGTTTAACCTTGTAATTTACTCTTAATCAGCTTATCCAGAGAAACCAAGCCCGGTCCCCAGACCACGACGTTGAGAATCATCAGGCCCCAAAGCTGATGGTCGTAGAAGCCTTTCTCCCACAGCAGCGGGTAGGAAACGACGGCAATGATATTGAACACAAACAAGATGGCCGCCATTGGGCGGGTCAACAGGCCGAATGCTAAGAAAGCAGGCAGAATAAGCTCGGCGGCGGTACCCATGTAAGCCGCTAGCTCCCAAGGTAAAATCGGCACCTGATATTCGTACTCAAATAGGTACAGAGTACTGTCCCAAGAAGCAATTTTAGTCAGGCCAGAATTGAAAAAGACCCAGGCAACCCAGAGTCGACAAAACAATAGCAGCAGTGGTACAAAGACGCATTGGGCTTTATCGACTAAGGCGTCGTAGCTCTCGATCATGTTTTTTATTGCGTTAGACATAGTAACAATCCTTATTCTTATTGGGCGAGAGAAAACCCAGAAATTAACTGGTTCTCCAGTAGTACTCCCAGATAAGGTAGGTGCGTTTCAGGGATTTCCCCTAGCGTGCAACCTGAGCTGAGATACTGAAGCAGTTCAAAAGGCAGCTGATCGAGCGACATAGTCCAACATTGACCGTCGGGTTGACTGATGATCACGCCATATTCGGCTTGATTGAGCGTCAGCTGTTCGAAATCATTATTCTCAATGGCCAGACGCAGCGAGTACACCGCGTAGGGCGAATGAAAAGGCAAAGTGCCGGGCGAAAGATGAAAATGGATGTAAGGTTGCTGCTGTTCTGCGACTTCCGTCAGGCGAGCAATCGGCAAAATAGCCTCTGGTGTTTTGACACCCCCTTGAAGCTGTTGAGAGACATCGATTTGCCATTCAAAACGTGCCACATCCGCCGCATAAGGGGCCGCTTCAACCACGGCAGGGAAAGCTTCAATGGTAGTCGCGAAATGTTCACCATAGTAAGTCACGTCACCAGAGCGAAGAGGGTGGTTGAGAACATGCTGACGAGCCAATTGCTCACAGCACTCTTCACCCACCAGCGCCAGCACCATAGGGTAGGTGGCCTGAAGTACTTCGCTTAAGCTAATGATGAAATTGTTGCGGTAAATCTGCATTCGTTCGTCGGCACTGAAGGTATCAGAGCAGATATCACAGGCATCACCCGTCGCCTGATAGTGCAGAGCGCTGGCGAAGTTTTTTTGCAGTTCTGCTAGAGATTGAGTCATGACGCTTTTCTCCCCTGCAGAGCGTCAAACTGGATCAGCCTCTCACTGGCTTTATGGCATTCAGCCAGTAACACGTCAGGCTGAGGAATATCCAGATCCCATTCAATCAGCGTATGGCGCGGACCGTGAGTTGCCAGCCATTGTTCGTATAGTGTCCACACTTCATCAGAAACAGGCTGACTGTGAGTATCAATCCAGATTTCACCTTTTTCCAATTGCTTAATCGTAAAACCTGCCAAATGAATTTCATCGACTTTATCGGCGGGAATCGCGTTGATGTAGGTCTGGCTATCGAAACCGTGGTTAAAGGCGGAAACGTGAATATTGTTGAGATCAAGCAGTAGTCGGCAGTCGGTGCGTTTTTGTACTTCAGCCAGAAATTCCCACTCGGCAATCGTAGAGTGAGCAAACTTCACATAGCTCGAAGGGTTTTCTATCAGCATTGGGCGCTGAATATAATCCTGAACTTCGATGACGTTGCGGCAAAACACCTCCAAGGCTTCTTCTGTATAAGGCAGTGGCAGAAGATCATTGAAATAGTGACCGCCATTTTCACTCCAACTGAGATGATCAGAGACCAAAAATGGGTTGACCTCATCAATGAGCGATTTGAGTTGTTTAAGGTGATTTGGGTTGACTCTTTCAACGCTTCCCAGCGATAAACCAATACCGTGACAGCTGATCTGGTAGTCATCCATCAGTTTGCGCAGGCTTTGTCTAGCTGGTGAGTAGGGCTGAAAGTAGTTTTCACTGTGGATCTCCAGCCAAGATAAGGCGGGCTTATTGTCAGTGAAATAATCGATATGAGGAGAGCGCAGTCCTACACCCACCTGGTCGTGGTAGTTGTCCTTATTCACGAACTCTTCCTATGCGAGTGAAACAAAAATAAAGGCGACCGGGTTGAGCCTAGGTCGCCTTATCCAATCTATTAAGAAGACTGAGTGCTACCGCCAGCTAGCTTGCCACATAGTCCTTTAGGAACGACTACGAAGGCATCTTTCTGGTTATCTTCTTTTGCAGTACCTGCACAAGAACTGGTTTTGGTTGCACAATCATTTTTACCTGCTTTTGAAACGCCATAGCATTTCTCTTTCTCTGCAGCAACAGCAGGTGCTGCAGTGAGCATTGTGCCACCTAGAGCTAGTAAACCAGTAACAGCAGCAGTAACAGCAAGATTAGACTTTTTCATAGTAATTTCCTCAGACTTTTCCTTTCTTAGTGAATACCCAAGTAATCTCCGTCAAAACGGTTCTTTAGAGGTCACTTGGGTATTTTTCACAAGCTAATTCATCAACTTGCTTAATTAAAAGGATAGAAAAAGCGCAAATAAACTTTCAGAAAAATTATAAAAAAACACCTTGTTATTGATTTTATTTATTTAAGGCTATGTTTTATAAAGAAAATGTAACATAAAAATTTTGTGTTTTTTCTTCTGAAATAGGCAGGGTGTTTAGGTTATAATCGATTTTCATGTATAGATAACCAGTAGCTGAACTCATAATGGATCCTTCATTACTTCTTGACGGCCTTAACGATAAGCAGCGCGAAGCCGTTGCCGCTCCACTTGAAAATTTACTTGTCCTAGCGGGCGCGGGGAGTGGTAAAACCCGGGTGCTGGTGCACCGTATCGCGTGGCTGATGTCGGTGGAGCAGGCGTCTCCTTTTTCCATTATGTCGGTGACGTTTACCAATAAAGCCGCAGCGGAAATGCGGGGCCGTATTGAAGAGCTGATGATGGGCAGTGCTTCTGGGATGTGGAACGGCACCTTCCATGGTATCTGTCATCGCATTCTGCGCGCGCATTACCTCGATGCCAAATTGCCGGAAGATTTTCAGATCATCGATACGGATGACCAGCAAAGACTGCTGCGCCGTCTCATCAAAGCGCAAAATCTGGATGAGAAGCAGTGGCCAGCACGTCAGGTGAGCTGGTGGATCAACGGTAAGAAAGACGAAGGCCTACGTCCAAATCATATTGATGCTTACCACGATCCTGTGACCAAAACCTATCTGCAGCTCTACACGGCTTATCAGGAAGCGTGTGACCGTGCGGGTTTGGTCGACTTCGCCGAAATTCTTCTGCGTGCTCATGAGTTGTTGCGTGATAACAAGTTTGTCCGCGAGCACTATCAGGCGCGCTTTAAACATATCTTGGTGGATGAGTTCCAAGATACCAACAACATTCAGTACGCTTGGTTGCGAATGATGGCTGGTCCAGAGTCACACGTGATGATTGTTGGAGATGATGACCAGTCTATATACGGTTGGCGCGGTGCCAAGATTGAAAACATTGAGAAGTTCACCCGCGAGTTCCCAAGTGTAAATACCATTCGTCTGGAGCAAAACTACCGCTCGACCAAAACCATCCTTGAAGCGTCCAACACTCTGATTGCCAATAACACAGAGCGTATGGGTAAAGAGCTATGGACTGATGGCGTCGAAGGTGAGCCTATCTCGGTTTACTCTGCTTACAACGAGTTGGATGAAGCCCGCTTCGCGGTCAACAAGATTAAGGAATGGCAGGAAAAAGGTGGAGCACTGAATGATGCCGCCATGCTTTATCGTAACAACGCCCAGTCTCGTGTACTGGAAGAAGCGTTAATTCAGGCTGGCCTGCCATATCGTATCTACGGTGGCATGCGATTCTTCGAGCGTCAGGAAATCAAAGATGCGCTGAGCTATCTAAGATTGATGGCAAACCGCAATGACGACGCGGCGTTTGAGCGCGTGGTTAATACACCAACACGTGGGCTCGGGGACAAAACCTTAGAGACGATTCGTTTTGCAGCGCGGGATCGTGGTTGCACCATGTGGCAAGCGAGTGTTGCTTTGCTCGATGAGCAAGTTCTGGCTGGTCGAGCGGCGGGGGCGTTAAGCCGTTTCGTTGAGCTGGTCAGCGCGCTGGAAGATGATACCTGTGAAATGTCTCTGCATGAGCAGACCGACCACGTGATAAAATACTCCGGCTTGTTCGCTATGTATGAACAGGAAAAAGGTGAGAAGTCCAAAGCACGCATTGAGAACTTGGAAGAGTTGGTAACGGCAACGCGTCAGTTCGAAAAGCCGGAAGAAGCAGAAGAAATGACCTTGCTTACGGCGTTTCTAACCCACGCTGCACTTGAGGCGGGTGAAGGGCAGGCTGATGAGTTCGAAGATGCGGTGCAACTGATGACCTTGCACAGTGCAAAAGGCCTGGAGTTCCCACTGGTGTTTATGGTCGGGGTCGAAGAGGGAATGTTTCCTAGTCAGATGTCTGCTGAAGAAGCGGGGCGATTGGAAGAGGAACGTCGACTTTGCTATGTGGGGATGACGCGGGCGATGGAGAAACTCTACATCACTTATGCTGAGATGCGTCGCTTGTACGGTCAGGACAAATACCATAAACCGTCGCGCTTTATTCGTGAATTGCCAGAAGGCTGCTTAGATGAAGTGCGTATGAAAGCGCAGGTCAGTCGCCCAGCAAGCTCGGGGCGTTTCAGCCAAACTGTGGTCAAAGAGAGTTTCAATGAAACTGGCTTTAGCCTAGGCGCAAGAGTGATGCATACCAAATTTGGTGAAGGGACGATCATCAATTTTGAAGGCAGTGGCCCACAGAGCCGGGTTCAGGTCGCATTCAATGGTGAAGGCATCAAATGGTTAGTAACGGCTTACGCCAAGTTGGAAAAGCTCTAATTTTATCTTGCTCACACTCTGGCGGTTAAATTTTGCTCTTATGTCGAGCTTGTTTAAATAATAGGCAGGCAACGTCTGATAAGAGGAAATCGCTATGCCGTTCAAACAGTTGGCGAACCACCAACAAGATCTAACTGCTGAACTTAATGCAATTGCTCAGCAGTTTGGTCTTCACTCTCTATTGATCATGGAGTCGACACCAGAAACCATGATTGTTTTTGCTGCTAACCAACAACCCATTTATCACGCAGGAGATGCAGGGCCGAAGAGTGTCCAACCCGGTTGTCATGAGCTCTACTGCGAGCGGGTTGTGGATACCCAATCCCCTTTACTGGTCGCAGATGCGGCGGTAGATGAAGAGTGGCGAGGCAACGAAGATCTGGTGAAGTTTGGTTTAGGCGTCTATTACGGATTGCCTATCATGCATCGCGGTGAAGCGATTGGTACGGTGTGTGCACTGAATGACAAAGCGTTCGATTTTGCTGTGGGAGACCCTAGTGCTATTGAGCGCTTAAATCAGCTTAAGCTTCGAATTGAGCAGTTGTTATAGAATGAAAAAGAGCGGCGATAAGCCGCTCTTTTGGATCTTGAGGAGCTTAGATCGCAGCAAGTGCTGACTGGTAATCCGGTTCTTCAGTGATTTCGCTGACAAGCTGTGAGTGAGTGATCAAACCTTCTTCATTAAGGCAAACAACCGCTCGTGCTGTCAGGCCTGCTAATGGACCTTCTGAGATTGCGAC
Organism: Vibrio sp. B183; assembly: GCF_000740665.1. Lineage (NCBI taxonomy): Bacteria > Pseudomonadati > Pseudomonadota > Gammaproteobacteria > Vibrionales > Vibrionaceae > Vibrio > Vibrio sp. B183. The sequence goes on from NZ_JPQB01000029.1 coordinate 21,279, forward strand.
ACCGTAGTCTTGAGCAAATTGTGGTGAACGGAACGTTGAAGCATGCTGAACACCTTCAATGCCTTCAACCTCGCAGAAGCGACCCGCAGCAAATGGCAAGTCTGCTGAGATACAAACTACCACTGTATTGTCTTTTCCTGCTGCCTGCTCATTGAAGTGACGAACGCTCTGAGCACATACTGGCGTATCTATACTTGGGAAAATATTCAGGATGACTTTTTTGCCTTGCAGGGACGATAGCGTCAGCTCAGACAAATCGCCGGCTGTCAGAGCAAAGTCTGCTGCCTGAGTGCCTTTTTGTGGAAATTCGCCTGGTACCGGAACTGGGTTGCCCTGAAATGTTACCTTGTTCATTTTTTCTTCCTTACTGATAGTGTTTATCGTGATTGAACTTACATCACGACGTTAACCTAGCACGTGGTTGGTGGGGAACAAAAAAAATGTCAAAAGTTAGATGCGAGTAAATCTTGATGAATTTTTAGAGACGCAGATAAAGAAAAACCCCGAGGGCTTGCGCCCATCGGGGTTATAGTCTTACTCGCAGCAATCCGGCTACTAGAAGTGCTCCATGCATCAAATCCTTGATAGTATGCTGATGTCCTTCAGCTTAGTCCATTCATCGCCATCCTAGCGGTGTCCTTGACCCTATCCTGGTCTGCTAACAATCCTCGTTAGCTCACTTCGCTTGTTCCTTGAGCGGTGTCCTTTTCATCATCCTGATGATAAGTCCTATCCTCGTCCAGAGGTGTCCATTTCCCATCCCTAGTAGCAACCATCCTAGTTACTATTGAGTCCGTTCAATGTCCTAATCGCTATCCTTGCCGATTGTTCATCCTGAGCAACCGTATCTTCTTCCTGAAGATTACCAAATCCGTGGTAATTCCTGTTCCGTGTCAGCATCCTTCCGACAGGTTTAATATTACGTTTTTGACGGTTTTCAGCAATAGCACAGATTTTGACTTATTGAATAAAAGTTTGGTTAAAATTAGAACGTCTTCTTTTATTACAATGACATACGCGTCGTAAGTTGTAATCTTCTCACTAAAAAAGCTATTTTTGCTCACCAGCCTGTAAGAGATCTCGCACAAGCTGGTGAGCAGATCGACGCTATTGGCCGATAGCGGCACCTTCGCGTCTTGGGTCTGCGGCGCCTTCTAATTCATTATTTTTGAATAGAATTGCGTGTAAGCCAGAATTCAAGTCACGAATATTCACTTCGAAGCCCATTTTCTCCAGCTCTGATTTGAACTTTTCTGCCTCTGTACCTTGCTCAATATCTAATGTACCGAAGCGATTCAGTAAGTGTGGCTGGTTGATGGCTCGTTGAATATCCATATCCCATTGCGTGTGAGCAATGATCGCTTGGGCAACATAACCGATGATGCGGCTGCCACCCGGAGAACCGATCGCCATGTAAGGTTTGTCGTCTTGCATGATGATGGTCGGTGCCATTGAAGAGCGAGGGCGTTTGCCCGGCTCTAAGCGGTTGGCGATAGGGTAACCATCTTTGTGGGTACGGAAAGAGAAGTCGGTCAGCTCGTTATTGAGCAGGAACCCATTGGTCATCAATCGTGAGCCAAACGCGTTCTCAATCGTGGTTGTGATCGACACCACGTTGCCCTCTTTATCAACCACATTGAAGTGGCTGGTGGATGGCAATTCGATGGATTCATCACGGCTTTGGCGCTGAGCGTAGTCCCAAGGTGGTGTGCCCGCCGGTGCTGACTCCAGTGCTTTCCCTGGCGTGATCAGTTTCGCGCGCTGTTTAAGGTAGTCTGAGTTGATCAAACCTTGAGTTGGCATAGGGACAAAATCTTCATCGGCCATGTACATGCCGCGATCCGCAAAGGCTAAGCGTGAAGCATCGGCGATAACTTGCCAGGATTTGGCGTTATCAGGCCCCCAGTTCTTGAGATCAAATTGCTCAGTTATCGCCAGAATCTGACCCACGGTAAGGGCGCCAGAACTTGGTGGACCCATTCCGCAGATGTCGTAACTTTGATACGCGGAACAGACAGGTTGACGCTGTTTGATTTGATAAGCATCGAAATCAGCTTGAGCTAATACGCCCGGGTTGCCAGCAGCTGACTGAACGGTATTGACAATATCGCTTGCAATCTTGCCTTGATAAAAGGCATCTGCACCACCTTTGGCGATGGCTTCGAGTGTCGCCGCGTATTCAGGGTTCTTTAGTAATGTGCCTTGCTGCTTGGCAGAGCCATCACTATTAAAGAAGTAGGCTTTTGTGGCAGGGAAACGCGACAGGCGCTCTGCATCTTTTTCAATTAAGGTTGCTAGACGAGGGCTGATAGTAAAACCGTTCTTAGCGACTTCGACCACAGGCTCAATCAGCTTTTTCCATTCAAGCTTGCCGTATTTCTGATGAGTATCCCACATCAGTTTTACGGTACCTGGCGTACCGACAGAACGGCCACCTACGACGGCATCGTAAAACTGCATCGGTTCGCCCTTCTCATCTTGGAATAGGCGAGGGGTTGCGGCTAGAGGTGCGGTTTCACGGCCATCATAAGTGGTTAACTGCTGCTTTTTGGCATCCCAGTAAACCAAGAAAGCACCGCCACCAATCCCTGAGGATTGCGGTTCAACCAGACCCAGCATGAGCTGAGTGGTGACCATAGCATCGATAGCGTTACCGCCTTGCTTGAGGATATCAGCGCCCGCTTGTGTCGCGAGCGGGTTGGCGGCGGTGACCATCCAGTCTTTGGCCTTAACCAGTTGCTTTTGTTCTAAGCCACTACTGTGTTCTGGGGCAACTGAATCGGCAGCCTGATTCGCGGCAGCACCAACGGACGTTAATAATAGGCACGTCGTTAGGAAAGTACGTTTCCACTGCATCTTGTTCTCCTTGTTATTTATGCAGCGACAAGAGTGACAGTGGAGTAACTTTGAGTCTAAGGATTTGTTATGAAAATGTAATCTCGAATCAAATTTTAGACACTTGAGAGCAGGGCAGACAGGGATTGCCACAAAATGCTTAGGCCGATAAGGGTGAATAGGAGACCACAAAGGCTATCGATATATACGGCTAGAGAATGAATTTTTCGCTGCATACGTTGAGTCGATAAGGCCCACGCAAGAAATGAGAACCATAGCAAAGACAGCCCCCAAAGAATGACCAATGCCATTCCTTTACCGGTTAGTGACATACTGGCTGGCACTAAGCTCGACATCAGACTGACAAAGAATACCAACGCCTTTGGGTTGAGGATGTTGGTGGCAAAACCGCGCGAGAATGCCTGACGCTTGTTGCTTAGTAATAAGCTGGCTTGAGCGGGCGGCTCGTCGTTTTGCTTGTTATTACGTAGTGTTAACCAACTGGCCTTGAGTGCGCCGTAACCCAGATAGAATAAATAACTACCGCCAGCGAGTTGCAGCACTGCAAATAAAGTCGGCTGCTGATGAACAAGGTAGCTGACGCCCGTTAGACTCAGTACAGAGTGAAGCAGAATGCCAAACGACAAGCCAAGTGCAATGTATAAGCCCGTCTGGCGGCCATAACGTGTTGCGTTTTGTACCACCAGCGCAAAATCCGGTCCTGGGCTCATCAAAGCGATAAAGTGGACAGTTGCTAACGTGGCAAGAATGGTCAGTTCGTTCATGGTAATGCTCTTTGATAATTGATGACCGGATTGTGCCCTGTTCGAGAGCACAATGATTGTAAATTATTGGCACTGAACCTTAGAAGGGGGAACACCATAAGTGGCTTTAAACGCTTTGCTGAAATGGGCTTGGTCGTAGAAACCAATCTGGTGCGCCACTTCGGTACCGCAGACACCGCTTTTGAGCAGTTTAAACCCTTGCTCTAAGCGCAGGCGGCTCAGCCAGGCGTATGGTGTCAGACCAACTTTGGCTTTGAAATGGCGCTGAAATTGCGTTGGGCTGAGGTCACACAGCTGGGAGAGTTGTTCAAGTCTGACCGGCTGCGCCAGATTCTCCATCAGATAGTCTTTTAACGTTGAGACTGACTGATTACCTAGCGGGACGATAGGCTTTTGCTCCAGAGCACCATAATGGGTGAAAAGCTGCTCGAAGCCTTCGTACGGCAGACAGTCTTTCGCCAGCTGACTCAGTTGGTTATCGGCTAACGCACTGTGCAACTGAGCGAGAGGATTGAAGATGCGCGAATCGGAGACAATCAACTGATTGAATTGGATCTGAGCATTGTTTTGCTTCAGCTCTGCTAATTCACTGAACCACTCCGGTTCGACGGAGAACACGCGCACTTGATAGCCACTGTCGAGCATAGAGCGCCCGTCATGCAGCTCATCCGGTGGCATGATGACGATTTGCCCAGTGCCAACATTATGGCTCTGACCTTGGTAATGGAATTTTTGCTGGCCGTGTGTGATCAACCCGATATGAAAATCAAGATGATAGTGGCGCTGAAAGGCAAACTTCTGATAGTTGGCTTCAATCAGGCTAATCTCTTTATTCTGTGTCGTGTGATAGTTGACCTGGTCCATAAAACAAAAAAGCTTGGTGAAACTTTCACCAAGCTTATATCGACTGTGTCACATTGTCTTGTAAAAAACGATCACTTTGCCGTTGCAGCTTTACGTGATTGCTTGCTGGTCTTAAGACCGTCGAAGCTAAAGACCACTAGCGCGCCCCAGATAAAGGCAAAGGTGATGGCCTTGTCTGTAGTAAAGGCCTCGCCATAAACCAGTACCGCCAGCAAGAACATCAGGCTTGGGCCAATGTACTGGAAAAATCCCAGAGTTGAGAGCTTAAGGCGTGTGGCAGCGCCAGTGAAACACAACAGCGGTAAAGTGGTGATGACGCCTGCGGATATGAGCAGCAGGTTTAGGTTCATCGGGTTCGCTGCAAAGTCGGAAGTCGGAGAATCGGCAATCCACAATAAATACACCGCTGCGGCTGGCAGCATAACCAGTGTTTCAATGAATAGGCCCGTTTGAGCATCTAAGCTGACTTTCTTACGCAATAGCCCGTAAAAACCAAATGTCAGTGCCAGTGCAATGGCGACGGTAGGCACAGAGCCAAAAGCGATCAGCTGAACCATCACACCGCAAGCCGCCAGTGCCACAGCGAACCACTGCAACTTGCGTAGCCGCTCACCTAAGAACAACATGCCGAGCAGCACATTAATCAGAGGGTTGATGTAGTAACCGAGACTGGCATCCAGCATGTGATTGGCATTTACCGCCCAGATAAAAATCAGCCAGTTCACTCCCACGAGTAGTGAGGTAGAGACCAGAAACAGCATTTTGGTTTTGGAGCGAATCACATCTCGAACACCACGCCAGCGACGACCTACATGTAGCAATACCGCTAATAGAACAAAAGACCACACCACTCGATGGCTGAGGATTTCAAACGGTGAAACCTCACTGATGGCTTTAAAATAGATCGGTGCAATGCCCCACATGGTGTAGGCACCTATGGCGAGAAGGACGCCTTGCCGTGCTCTTTGCTGTTCTTCTGGTGTCATTGACGTTTACTCAAAGGATGATTTTTGCAAAAGGAAGCATCCAGTATACGAATGAGTCAGTTAATCACCTAGCAATTTGCGGTTTTATTCACATCCGATCACTACTACAATGTGCCCTTTGCATTTCCCCACTCTTTGCTCAATCGAGATATCAATGACCGCGACACTGCTTGCCGAACAATCTGATCCTTCACCGACTCCACAAAGCGTACTGGAGGATGTGTTTGGTTATCAGTCGTTTCGAGATGGCCAGCAAGAAGTTATTGAAGCAGCCGTAAGCGGTCAAGACAGCTTGGTCATCATGCCAACGGGTGGCGGTAAATCACTCTGTTATCAGGTTCCTGCCTTAGTCCGTGACGGCTTAACACTGGTGATTTCTCCTCTGATATCACTGATGAAAGATCAGGTCGATCAGCTTAAAGCCAATGGTGTTGCGGCAGAGTGTGTCAACTCTTCCATGCCCCGTGATGAGTTGATTTCGGTCTATAACCGGATGCAGTCAGGCCAGTTGAAGCTAGTGTATGTGTCACCTGAGCGCGTGCTGATGCGTGATTTTATCGAGCGTCTTGAAAGCTTGTCGCTTTCAATGATCGCCGTTGACGAAGCACACTGTATTTCTCAGTGGGGACATGATTTCAGACCTGAATACGCGTCGCTCGGCCAGATCAAACAACACTTTCCTCATGTGCCTTTTATGGCGCTGACGGCAACGGCCGATGATGCGACGCGCAATGACATTATGCATCGTCTGCAATTGAACGAGCCGCATATCCACCTAAGCAGTTTCGATCGCCCGAACATCCGTTACACCTTGGTTGAGAAACACAAACCAATTTCTCAGGTGATCCGTTTTCTCGACACGCAGAAAGGCAACTGCGGCATCATCTATTGTGGTAGCCGTAAGAAAGTTGAAATGGTGACGGAAAAACTGTGCAACAACCATATTCGTGCCGCTAGTTACCATGCAGGCTTAGATGCAGATGAACGCGCTTATGTGCAAGAAGCGTTTCAGCGTGATGATATCCAAATTGTGGTCGCCACTGTGGCGTTTGGTATGGGGATTAACAAACCTAACGTGCGCTTTGTGGTTCACTTTGATATTCCGCGCAACATTGAATCCTACTACCAGGAAACTGGTCGTGCAGGTCGGGATGGCTTGCCTGCGGAAGCGATGATGCTGTATGACCCAGCGGATATCAGCTGGCTAAGGCGTATGTTGGATGAGAAGGATGATGGGCCACAAAAGCAGGTTGAAGCTCATAAGCTCAATGCGATGAGTGCTTTTGCTGAAGCGCAGACGTGCCGCCGTCAGGTGCTGTTGAATTATTTTGGTGAGTATAGTGAAAAGCCTTGTGGCAACTGCGACATCTGTTTGGACCCGCCCAAGCATTTTGATGCTACTGAGCAGGCACGTAAAGCGTTGTCTTGTGTCTACCGGGTTAATCAGAACTTTGGTATGGGTTATGTGGTTGAAGTCCTGCGTGGGATGCAGAATATCCGCATCCGTGAAAATGGCCACGACAAGCTCACTACCTATGGTATCGGGCGTGAGAACAGCCACGACTACTGGGTGAGTATTTTCCGCCAACTGATTCATAAAGGGATGCTGTTCCAGAACATTACGCGCAACTCGACTTTACAGCTTACTGAGGAAGCGCGCCCACTATTGCGTGGAGATACCGCTCTTGAATTAGCCGTGCCTCGTCTGGATACCGCCGCAAGAGCGGCTAAGTCTGACAAACTCACCAGTAAAAACTACGACAAAAAGTTGTTTGCCAAGTTGCGTAAGTTACGCAAAGCGATTGCCGATGAAGATGGCTTACCACCGTACGTGGTGTTCAGTGATGCCACCTTGATTGATATGGCGGAAATCTTGCCAACCTCTTATGGTGAAATGCTAGCGGTCAATGGAGTAGGGCAACGTAAGTTAGAAAAATATGCGGATCCATTCTTAGATTTAATTCAGGAGCACATTACTCATCATGGTTGATTCAGTGCAACAAACGGAATTTGGTTTGCTTGAATATCAAGCGCAACAAGGGCGTATCATCATTCGAGCTCCGCGTTTTGATTTTGATAGTTTTCCTCAACTGGCCGATAAGCTGATAAAACTCCTCTCTGCGTCTGTGATTGAAAAGCAATGGGACGCCGACATTCATTCGTGGTTGATTGATTTTGAGGGGTGTCAGCTGTTTCTCAAGTCCGAACATTACAGTGAAAGCATCTGGTTAGAAGCCTTAACCATCGAAGACAGCAAAGAAGAGCTAGACTACCTTGCGGGCTTGTTCCAACGTGGTTTTTAACTAAGTCCACGATTGCAGAAAGTCTAGTTGTTGCGACTCATGTTGGTTAATGTATAATCGCCCGCCGCGGTATTTATCATATTTGAAGTTTCACTTGTTTAGACGGCTTGAGCCTCTGTTATTGGGACTTTGACTGTGCTGAATATCGAATCTAAATTCATTTAACATTATTGGTAAGAGTCTTTCCGTGGCTTGGAAGAGGTTCGCTTTGGGTTCCCTTACCCCCAAACCAAACTAAAAAGGTATCGCATGAGTAACTTTACCCCTGCGCAGCAGCGCAAAGCCCTTTTCTTGTTAGTTCTGTTCCACCTGATCATTATTGCATCGAGTAATTATCTGGTTCAGCTTCCATTTACCATCTTTGGTTTTCACACCACGTGGGGCGCTTTCACTTTTCCGTTTATCTTTTTAGCGACCGATCTGACAGTACGAATTTTTGGTGCCCAACTTGCGCGTAAGATCATTTTCTTGGTGATGTTACCGGCGCTGGCAGTATCCTATGGCTTATCCGTGTTGTTCTTTGAAGGACAATTTCAGGGCTTCGCCCATTTAGGTGAGTTTAATCTGTTTGTCGCGCGTATCGCGATTGCGAGCTTTATGGCGTACTTGCTAGGGCAAATCCTAGACGTGCATGTGTTTAATCGCCTGCGTCAGATGAAGCAGTGGTGGATTGCCCCAACGTGTTCCACTTTGTTTGGTAACGCGCTGGATACTATTGCTTTCTTTGCCATTGCATTTTACCAAAGCCCAGATCCATTTATGGCTGAGCACTGGACGGAAATCGCGCTGGTGGATTATGGATTCAAACTGGTGATCAGCTTAGGTCTGTTTGTGCCTATGTACGGTGTGCTGCTGAATTACTTGGTTAAGAAGCTCACTGCCGTTAATCCTGACTTTAAAGTGATTGGCGCTAGGTAAGGTTTGCTCCTCGAAAATAAAAAAGCCCGACAAGTTATCTTGTCGGGCTTTTTATTTATTCTTTAGTTAGTTGGCAATGATGCTCAAAGGCCAGCCAATGTCACTTTGACGGTTGGCTTCAATTTCTAACTCCGCCGCAGTCAGGGGGTTGGCTTTCAGCCACTGGTCAGCAACCGTCAGGGTGAGCTTATCGCCTTGTGATTGAAGCGCGATACTTGGCTCCAAATCCGGATTGCGACGATGGGTCAGCAAAACCGCGAGACGTAGCAAACGCAGTAGACGTTTGGCACTGTTTCCTGACAGCGCATGTTGCTCTGGCAGAGAAGTCAGTTGTTCGCGATAACGACGTGATACTTCACCAAGAAAGTGCTTTTGTGCTCGGGTATAACCCGGTAGATCCAGGTTTTGTAGCAGGTAGGCACTGTGCTCGCCACCTTTCTTGAAGTCAATCGTCAGACCGATTTCATGCAGCTTCGCCGCTGTCTCTAGCAATACGCTGCCCTGAGCTTCAGCAATCCACTCGGCTTCACATTGTTCAAGCAATTTACTGGCTAAGGTGGCTACCTGTTGACCGTATGCCGTATCAATCTGGTAGCGGGTTTGAACACTGGCAATTGTACGAGCACGAATGTCGTCTTGCTTGAGTTCATCGACCATTTCAAACACTAGGCCTTCGCGCAGTGCGCCGCCAGCCAGTGTCATCGAATCAATTTCAAGTAGTTCGAAGATAGCGATGAGAATCGAAAGACCGCTTGGGAAGACTAATGCGCGTTCTAGCGTTAGCCCTTCAATCTCAAGTTCTTCCAAATGATCCGCCAGCATGGCTTGTTTTTGCAGACGCTTGAGTTTGGCGTGAGTAATGACCTCGTCCATACCTTGTGCCAGCATAATTTCCTGCAAAGCCTGAACCGTACCAGAAGCACCGACACACACGTCCCAACCAATTTGAGTGTATTGCTCAAGGATAGGTCTCAGCGTTTCTTTAGCGGCTTCAATCGCATTGTTAAAGTTGGTTACGGTAAGCTGACGGTCTTTGAAGTGACGCTCCAGCCAAGTAACACAACCCATTTTCAGGCTGGTTAGTGCTTTGGCTTCAAAACCTTCACCGATAATAAGTTCGGTACTGGCGCCGCCAATATCGACCACCAAACGGCGACCGCTGCCGCCAGATGTGTGGGCAACCCCTTTATATATGGTGGCTGCTTCTTCTTCGCCACAGATCACTTCAATCTTGTGACCAAGAATCTGGTTTGCTTTCTCAAGAAAGATATCCACATTGGTGGCGGTGCGCAGTGTTGCGGTACCCACAATGCGGATATTTTGGGTTGGAATATCTTGAAGTCGCTCTGCAAATAGACTCAAGCAGTCCCATCCGCGTTGCATGGCTTCCTGGCTTAAAGCGTTGTTGTCGTCTAACCCAGCGGCAAGACGAACCTTACGTTTAATTTTTGCCATAGTCTGAACGCTGCCATCAATGTGACGCACAACGAGCATATGAAAACTGTTCGACCCGAGGTCGATGGCAGCGTAGAGCGGGGAAGAAACTGCTTGGCTCATAGACGACTTAAGAATCCTTTTGGTGACGTTGACGAGAGCGGTTGTTGTTACGACGGTTGCCTGAGCGTGAGCCACCAGTATTGGTGCGACGCTGTTGCGGACGATTAGAACGCATACGTAGCGGTGCTGGTAGATCTTCGATCAGTGCGCTTGGGTCGTAGTCTGAAACAGGAATGGTGTGCTCAATATACTCTTCAATCGGCGGCAAGTTGATGGCGTAGTCTTCACACGCAAAGCTGATTGAATGGCCACTTGCGCCTGCACGACCCGTACGACCGATGCGGTGTACGTAATCTTCGCAATCGTCAGGCAGGTCAAAGTTAAATACGTGAGTCACTTGAGGGATGTGAAGACCACGAGCTGCCACGTCTGTTGCTACTAGCAGGTCAACTTCACCTTTAGTGAACTGCTCTAAGATGCGTTCGCGCTTCTTCTGCGGTACATCGCCTGTCAATAGACCTACACGGTGGCCATCAGCCGCTAGGTGACCCCATACGGATTCACACTTGTGTTTGGTATTGGCAAAGATGATCGCGCGTTCTGGCCACTCTTCTTCAATAAGAGTTTGTAGCAGAGACATCTTGTGTTCGTTAGACGGGTAAAACAGCTCTTCCTGAATGCGGTGACCTGTTTTGACCTCTGGTTCCACCACGACGTGCTCTGGGTTGTGCATATGTTCGAAAGCCAGCTCCTGAACACGGTACGACAGAGTCGCAGAGAACAACATGTTCAAACGCTCTTTTGGTTCTGGCATACGACGGAATAGGAAACGAATGTCTTTGATGAAACCAAGATCGAACATGCGATCCGCTTCATCAAGCACAACAGCCTGAATATTGTTCAGGTTGAAGACACGCTGCTTGTAAAAGTCGATGATGCGGCCTGTAGTACCGATCAGCACGTCCACACCTTGCTCTAACTTAGCAAGTTGCTTGTCGTAGCTCTCGCCACCGTAAGCTAACGCAGCTTTAATGCCGGTTTCTGCAACCAGAGGTTCGGCATCATTGTAAATCTGAATTGCCAGCTCACGGGTCGGTGCCATGATAATCGCACGTGGTTGGGTCGGCTTGCGACCTTCGTGCTCTGGTGTGTTCAGCAGATGGTTAAAAGTAGCAGTCAGGAAAGCCAGGGTTTTTCCTGTCCCTGTTTGAGCCTGACCTGCAATGTCTTGGCCGGTGAGCAGTACCGGCAACGCCAAGGCTTGAATTGGGGTACAAAACTCGAACCCTTTTTTCTCCAAACCTTCAACAACTTGGGGGTGTAAACCCAAATCGGCGAACTTTTGCTCTGTGATATGCGTCTTTTTCATGGCTATAGAATATCAGCTTAAGCTTGCAATACGAAAGTAAATACATTCCAATAGGGCATCTAAATACTGGTTATCATCCAACCAGTTCCGAAAAAACACATTGGAGTGGAAGATGAGTGATAAGATTTTGCAGCTAACTGATGACGGTTTTGAAGCCGACGTACTAAACGCTGCAGGCCCGGTTCTTGTTGATTTTTGGGCAGAATGGTGTGGTCCTTGTAAGATGATTGCTCCTATCCTGGACGAAATCGCCGAAGAGTACGAAGGCAAACTCACTATCGGTAAACTGAATATCGACCAAAACGCAGGTACTCCACCTAAATTTGGTATTCGTGGTATCCCAACGCTACTACTTTTCAAAGATGGTAGCGTGGCAGCAACCAAAGTAGGCGCGCTGTCTAAGACTCAACTAAAAGAGTTTTTGGACGCTAACCTATAATTGGGTTGTTCTGATAAGACCGTGCATTCACTTCAATGCACGGTTTTGTTTTTGAAGCCTAACAAAATCTAGACTAGGCTAGTATTTAGTGCTAATTTATCGCACGTTAAATAAACAAGTTTCTCTTCTTGGTCGATCCTGTGACCAAAATTCATCTTAACTAAATAACAGATCCTATTTTGACTAAAAAAGTATCCACCACAATGAATCTAACAGAACTGAAGAACAGACCTGTGTCTGATCTTGTCAAACTTGGCGAAAGCTTAGGCCTTGAAAACCTGGCGCGTCTAAGAAAGCAAGACATTATCTTCGCCATCCTTAAAGCACACGCGAAAAGTGGTGAAGATATTTTTGGCGACGGGGTTCTGGAAATACTTCAAGACGGCTTTGGCTTCTTGCGCAGTGCAGACAGTTCTTACTTGGCAGGCCCAGATGACATCTATGTCTCTCCAAGTCAGATCCGTCGTTTCAACCTACGTACGGGTGATTCCATTGCAGGTAAGATTCGTCCACCGAAAGATGGCGAACGTTACTTTGCTCTGTTAAAAGTCAATACAGTTAATGATGACAAGCCAGACAACGCGCGTAACAAGATTCTATTTGAAAACTTGACGCCACTGCACGCAAACGAGCGTATGGTGATGGAGCGTGGTAACGGTTCGACTGAAGATATTACTGCACGTGTTCTTGACCTGGCTTCACCAATTGGTAAAGGTCAGCGTGGTTTGATTGTTGCTCCGCCAAAAGCGGGTAAAACAATGCTGCTACAGAACATTGCTCAAAGCATTGCTTACAACCACCCTGAATGTGAGCTAATGGTGCTTCTTATCGACGAACGTCCAGAAGAAGTAACCGAGATGCAGCGCCTGGTTAAAGGTGAAGTGGTTGCGTCAACGTTTGATGAGCCAGCGTCTCGCCACGTACAAGTTGCTGAGATGGTTATTGAGAAAGCAAAACGTCTTGTTGAACACAAGAAAGACGTGGTTATCCTGCTTGACTCTATCACTCGTCTGGCACGTGCATACAACACAGTTGTTCCTTCATCAGGTAAAGTTCTGACTGGTGGTGTGGATGCAAACGCACTGCACCGTCCTAAGCGCTTCTTCGGTGCGGCACGTAACGTAGAAGAAGGCGGTAGCCTGACGATTCTAGCGACGGCTCTAGTTGATACTGGTTCTAAGATGGACGAAGTTATCTACGAAGAGTTTAAAGGTACAGGTAACATGGAAATCCACCTGAACCGTAAGATCGCTGAGAAACGTGTTTTCCCTGCCATCGACTTCAACCGCTCGGGCACTCGTCGTGAAGAACTTCTGACTAAGAATGAAGAGCTTCAGAAGATGTGGATTCTGCGTAAGATTGTTCATCCAATGGGTGAGATCGACGCGATGGAGTTCCTAATCGATAAGCTAGCGATGACCAAGACCAACGATGAGTTCTTTGATGCCATGCGTCGCCAGTAAGAATTTGTGACTCCAAACGCCATCGACCTTGTCGGTGGCGTTTTTGTTTGCATTCTCATTTGATTGGCCTCACAATGAGCGAGAATGTTAAGAGGAGGTTAACATGCAACAAGGAATGTTGTCGTCGGTTCTCCTATGCACATCTTTATTGATTGGAGCACCAACGGTTGCTGCGAAGGAAATGCAGCCCGAAAAAGCTGAGCTGTTACTTCAGGATCAACAGATTCATCTGAAAGTCGCAGAACTGCTCCAATATGCCGTCGAAGATAATATCGACTCACTCAATTTCGCTCTCGAAAGACTGTCGCTTCCTCAACAAGAAGTGGCGCGTTTCCTACTGCTAAAAAAGATTGAAGATCAAAACGTCATCTTGACGCCAAAAATGGCTTTGTTCGTCGAGCAACAAAAAGCCATGGTTCCAACCTATCAAGTGTTGGAAAGAGGTGATGGCTACGAGTTCTCCATTCCTGCCTTTAACTATCCTGCTATTGCTAGTCGTTTACTTAAACAGTGGCAGCAAGATCAGTCGACACTTGAGTTTGTGTTGAGTGCAGAACGTGGCGAGCTGGATCTAAAGCAGTGGTTGTCGGGTAGTGATTACCAAATCCAAGCGCGTGAAGCGTTACTGATTCGTGAGTTAGACAGCTTATCGCCAGAAGCAGTACAAGGTTTAGTGGTTCAACTTACCGGAGAGGCTGTGACCAGTTGGCTGCCATCCTCACAGGTGATGGTGCGTTTAGCTCAGGTGAGTGAAAACCCTGATGTTTACAAACTGCTTTGGTTGATGCGTGCCGATTTTCAAAGCCAGTCTGAGCTGAGTCGTTTGGCCAAGGTCGGCGATGAATTCTCTGTGAATCAGATCATGCTCGCTTCTCATAACCCGAGCCTTAAAGAACAAGCCATTAAAGAGCTCACTCGTATCAAACCCATGACGGATGAGGTCAAAGCGTTTTTGATCGACCGAATGGCAATTCGTGATGAAGCTTCAATGGTAGCGACAGAGCTAGCGAATCAGGGCTACACCTCATGGCTAGAAGAGCTCGCCAGTCATAATCAAAAAGTACGCAGCAGCGCGATTTTGAACGTTTTATCACAATAAAAATAACCTTATAGAAAAGAGGGATCGGAAGATCCCTCTTTTTGTTATACTGCTTGCACTTTAATCAGTCACAGAAGACCTATGAGTTTTAAGGATTTACGCGACTTTATCGCTCACCTTGAGCAGGAAGGGAAGCTTAAACGCATTTCCGAGCCTGTCGATCCACATTATGAAATGACAGAGATTAGCGACCGCACTTTACGTGCAGGTGGCCCGGCATTGTTGTTTGAAAATCCCATTGGCTACGATGTGCCTGTGCTGACCAACTTGTTTGGCACTCCTGAGCGGGTTGCGATAGGTATGGGTCGTGAAGACGTCAAAGATCTGCGCGAAGTGGGCAAATTGTTGGCTTATCTTAAGGAGCCCGAGCCACCACGTGGTTTTAAGGACGCGTTAGAGAAACTGCCGGTTTTTAGACAAGTCTTGAACATGCCTGCCAAAAGGCTACGGAAAGCTGCCTGTCAGGAGATTGTCTGGCAAGGTGACGAAGTTGATCTCGATAAAATCCCTGTGATGAGTTGTTGGCAAGATGATGTTGCGCCTCTGCTTACGTGGGGGCTGACTGTGACTCGAGGGCCACATAAAAAGCGCCAGAATCTTGGAATTTACCGCCAACAGAAAATTAGTAAGAACAAAATCATCATGCGCTGGCTGGCACACCGTGGTGGTGCCCTGGATCTGCGCGACTGGATGGAAACCAACCCGGGAGAGCCTTTCCCTGTTTCAGTCGCATTTGGTGCTGACCCAGCCACTATTTTAGGTGCAGTAACACCAGTGCCTGATACCTTATCCGAGTATGCGTTTGCGGGTTTGCTTCGCGGCAGCAAAACTGAAGTGGTTAAATCTGTAAGTAATAACCTTGAAGTGCCTGCCAGTGCAGAGATCGTGCTTGAGGGTTACATCGACCCGAATGAGTATGCGGACGAAGGGCCTTATGGTGACCATACTGGTTATTATAACGAAAAAGAAAAACACCACGTCTTTACCATTACTCACATTACCATGCGTAAGGACCCGATCTATCACAGCACTTACACAGGGCGTCCGCCAGATGAACCTGCTGTATTGGGTGTAGCGTTAAATGAAGTGTTTGTTCCGATCCTGCAAAAGCAGTTTCCTGAAATAGAAGATTTCTATTTGCCACCGGAAGGCTGTTCGTACCGCATGGCGGTGGTGACGATGAAAAAGCAATACCCGGGGCACGCTAAGCGAGTCATGATGGGGGTGTGGTCTTTCCTTCGCCAGTTCATGTATACCAAGTTCGTTGTAGTGTGCGATGAAAGTGTCAATGCGCGCAGTTGGGATGATGTCGTTAAGGCCATGTGTGAGCATATGGAACCTGTTCGCGATACCTTAATGATTGACAACACGCCTATTGATTCTCTCGACTTCGCCTCACCGGTTGTAGGGCTTGGCTCTAAGATGGGCTTGGATGCAACGATTAAATGGGATGCCGAAAAGGCCTCTGACCCAGAGTTAACATCCGCAAGCCAAACAGCGATTACAGATGAGCAGCTACCACAGCTTCGTCAGGCATTCCCGGAAATTGTCGATATTGCTTTACCAGAATCGGCTGGCGCCGATCGCTTCATGGTGGTATCGATGAAGAAAACGCACGCGATGCAATCGAAAGCGGTGCTCAATGGTGTGTGGGAGTTTCTCAAGCAGTATACGGATGCCAAGTTTGTTATTCTCTGCGATGATGACGTCAATGTGCACGATTGGAATGACATTATCTGGGCGATCACCACCAGAATGGATCCTAATCGTGACACCGTACAAATAGAAGCAAAAGAAGGTCGCAGTTCTAAATTAGGTTTGGATGCGACCAACAAGTTTGAGGGAGAAGTCCAGCGAGAGTGGGGCATCCCAATCAAGAAAGATTCTCAGTTAGTTGCGCAGGTCGATACAAAATGGAGTAAGCTGGGAATATTATGAGCCATTTGGTGACCTTGCAGCCGCAGAATATACAATTCGATGTGCAGGAAGGGGAAACGGTATTGGAAGCTGCGCTCAACAATAACATCAGCTTCCCAAACCGTTGCCAAGTGGGAGCGTGCGCAGCGTGTCTGTGTCGGAAAATAGAAGGTCGAGTCACTTACCAGCTTGAGCCAATGCTCACAGAGAAAGAGCAGCAACAAGGCTGGGTGTTTGCTTGTCAGGCCTTCGCAGAAAGTAATTTGGTACTTACTTTTGAGGAGTAAGTAAGAGGAATAACATGACCATCCAATGTAAAGTAAAGTCTATTGAGCCGTTAGCTTGTAATACCCATCGAATTCTGTTGCATCCAGAGACACCAGTCAGCTTTAAAGCTGGCCAGTATCTAATGGTTGTGATGGGAGAAAAAGATAAACGTCCATTCTCTATTGCAAGCAGCCCTTGCCGTCATGAAGGCGAGCTAGAGCTTCACATTGGTGCAGCAGAGCATAACGCGTATGCTCTTGAAGTTGTCGAAGCGATGCAAAACGCATTAGAAAATGATGGTGACATCAGTATTGATGCGCCTCATGGTGATGCGTGGGTTAAAGAAGAGAGCGAACGCCCTCTACTTTTGATTGCTGGTGGTACAGGCTTTAGTTACGTACGTTCGATATTGGACCACTGCGTAGCTCAAAATAAGACCAATGAGATCCACCTTTATTGGGGTGGCCGGGATGAACGCCAGCTATATGCTAAGGACGAACTGGATGGCATCGCAGCACAGTTCAGCAACGTGCATTTTATTCCAGTAGTAGAAGAAGCAACTTCTGAATGGCAAGGCAAAGTTGGAAACGTACTTCAAGCCGTCAGTGACGATTTTGATTCTCTTGCAGAATATGACATCTACATTGCTGGACGTTTTGAAATGGCGGGTGCGGCTCGTGAACAATTTACCCAGAACAAAGGCGCTAACAGCGACCACATGTTTGCTGACGCGTACGCATTCATTTAAAACTGAATGAAATAGATAGATAAAAGAGGGCTTTTTGCCCTCTTTTTTGTTGTTTTGAACACATTTTCAACGAACGATGAGTTTTTTCAATTTTTTTTGAAAAAGGGCTTGCGCTATCAGAAGGACTCCCTATAATGCGCTTCCACTGGCACGGCAGACGCCGCAAGGCTTCAGCAGTGTTGGAGAGGTGAAAAGCTTCTGAGAAAATAAGTTTGAAAAAGTGTTTGACTCTTCAAATTATCTCGCTAGAATGCACCTCCGCTTTGAGAGAAAGTTTCTTGAAAAGCACAGCTCTTTAACAATATAAACCTATCAATCTGTGTGGGCACTCGTTGATGATAATCCAATTAGAAGCTTCGGCTTCAAATTAGGTTTCAATGATACGAAGTGACCATTGAATCTTCGGATTCAGCACAGTCAATTCAAACATTACTTTATGTAATGTTCAGTATTCATTGGGCCGAACAAAATCTTAAATTGAAGAGTTTGATCATGGCTCAGATTGAACGCTGGCGGCAGGCCTAACACATGCAAGTCGAGCGGAAACGAGTTATCTGAACCTTCGGGGGACGTTAACGGCGTCGAGCGGCGGACG
>NZ_JPQB01000030.1:0-9036 GCF_000740665.1 Vibrio sp. B183
AAGAAACGTACAGCGAAAGCTGAACCAACAAGCCAAATAAGAACTAAATCTTGCTGCACCATAACGCCCTGCTAAGTGGCTAGCAACGCAAACCACGATACGTAAATTAGCCGCCTTAAACACTTCACCAAACTAAAACCAAAGTTGCCGAGCGTTGATAGTCCGCCTTGAGCAGTTTGTTAGGCCAAGTTTTTAAGTACAACCTGATGGGTAGTCTATTACCGAAGAATAGCCTCCTTTAGTTGAAGACATTAACGCTAGATCAACAGGCAAAAACAATAAATCTGCGGCGAAAGATAATGGCAGATCTACAAACGCTATAGGGTAAGGAATGAAAAATAAATTACCGCTCAATATAAAAACGCACGGTTGGTAAACCGCTGATTGCACGGTTCCAGAAAATGGATGCCCTAGCTCACCACTTACTATATGTGTATCAACTGAAGAACATCCTTGGATAAGACTAATTAAAGCTATTCCCAAAAGCTTTAGCCTTTTTCTTAACGCCATTAAAGTATTCCTATTTGCAATATTTTGATATTCTAACAATGTAAAAATCATTCACTCGGTAAATGTTCAATATATGGGATCTGGAACTCTCTTTATAAAAAATTGCCTAACGCCCTGTTAAGGTGTGAGCAACGCAATACCGAAGTTCCCGCGGAATACCTTAAACACAATAACGCAACGCCAAGCGTTGCGAATCACTCTTAAACAGATTGTTAGGTTTATGACTAGTTAAGAACTCTTTCTGTACCACCTTGCTCTTGATGGTAATATTTTACTTCTTCTATCTTTTGCTTTGATTCCTCTTCACTTAATACTTTTTGCTCAGCTAACCATTTAAACTTGTTGATCTCATTAGCTAACTCGTTCTCCATGTTAATATCCGAATACCAAGCTAAAAGTTGCTCTTTACGTCGACTCATCAATGTATCGACTACTGCATCATGCTGTCTATCTTGTATGATAAGCAGGTTAACCTCGTCAGTGTTATAAACTGTGTAGGTAATTTTTGATACAACCGCCCAAATTAAACAAGCACCACCTATTAAGATCCACATTGGATCTAAGTAAAACGCTTCACGCGTAAAACTGCCATATCCACTTTGAAAAATACCAATTACAATCCAAAGAATGCCTACATTTCTCAGCCATTCATTCTGTTCAATGATCTCTGAACTTTTATGTGGCAAGTCACCGTAGTAAAGATCTACATCACCTTTACCTGACGATTGCACGTAGCCGTAATTAAACCGATCGTCTCCGAAACTGAACGTGAATTTATTCTTGCCTTTTTTTGTACAACTTCCATTTCAATACCTTGTATCTAACTCATTGTTTAATTAGAGCAATGAGTAGACAATCAAGTCAATATTCACCAGACAAATGAGTGACCAAGCACAATCAAAAACCTAACGCCGCGTTAATGGGCAAACAACGCTACCACAAACTTAAACCATTGTGCCATAAACACAAAAACTAAACCGTGAGCCAAAACTGCCAAGCGTTGGTTGTCCGATTGAACGCATGGTTATGGAAGGTTGAAGCAACCAATACGCTCACCGCACAACTGCAGCTTTTTGTAACCACAAAACCCAACAAACCTCATGCAGCAACCCCAAAAAGCCTAAAGAAGAAACCTAACAACAACGATACGGCCAATTGAAACAAAGAAGGGTCGCCCCACTGAAGCCAAGTATCAGCTAATTGCCGCTGTACCAGTTTCACTTGGGAGCCAGATGAAAACGGCAGATTAGCCTTTGCGAAAGACACAAAGCGGCTTTTCACCAGAGATAAAAATTTGGAACCTAGTAGGCATGTGAGAATGACTATGAAACTCACAGCGAACGCCGAACCATCAAGCCAAATAAAAACTATATCTTGCAGCACCATAACGCCGCGTTAAGTGGTGAACAACGCGACCACCTAACCTAAAATATTGGGTCGTAAACACTAAAGTTAATTCAAACCCAAAATGCCAAGCGTTGTGAATTCGTCTTAAACGCTTTGTTATGTTTATATTTCAAGCCACTGGTATGGCGCTGCTAACCCCATAACTAGTTCATGTCCTCTGTTAGAAGGAACGATACGTTTGGACACGTCATGCTCTAATTTAAATGAACCAAAACACAATACTTTTTTACTCGGTGTGATGAAACTATGATTTAAGCCGAACTTTAAACGAGCAATAGGGTAAATATTATTCCCTTTACCTTGAAATTTTGGAGAAAGCTCAGCTGAAGAAAAACGCCTAGTTGGGGTACTAAAATTGACTTTATTAACCTGACCTATAACCGCAGCTTTAACCGTACCGTTAGCAAGTACCTTTTGATGTAATTGATCATAATGCTTAACGTCAAAGAAAAATTCATCCCACCTTAATTTTTCTTTATCTACCATAACGAAAATTGACTGACGCATTATTGGATTTTTGCGCCCATATTCATAAAGGTCAAGCAAACCATTTAGACTATTTACATAAGGCAATTTTCTACCGCGTGTTCTATAGGTTCGTTTTACTGTGTCGTGGTTATGATTTTTTAAAAAATCATTTTCCTTACCTTTCATTTTCATTTGGTCTTTATCATCCATCAAATGAATGCGAAAAACTCGACTACCATTAGCTAGGGCTGTCAGGACTTCATTTGTTGAGCCTGCTACGTCAATTATTTGTTTTCCTTTTGTAGCAAAAGAACAAGTAATTGAATGATCTTCATATTTCGCCAACCTGAAGTAAGCTGGAACTTGAGTTGTCCTTGACTTACCAACCCTTTGACTAGCTGAAACATACTCAAGTTCTGCTTCACAGCCTTTTCCACCACAATATATTGGATTCGGTCTTCCAAAAGGCAGGTAATTCAAAATTGTTACTTGGTTTCGATTTGAATCATAACCAAATGGAATCTTCACTCCACTCACAGAACTCTCCTATAAACATAACGCCCTGCTAAGGGGTGAGTAATGTAATACCGAAGCCGCCGCATACCACCTTAATCACTAAATTCAACGCATAATGAAAATGCCACGCGTTGCGAATCCCTCTTGAGCAGTTTGTTAGCTATTTTTTTCCAACGCCTCTCGGAGCTTAGCTATCGTATGTTGACTGTAGACTTTAATTCCATTGCGCTCTAACAATGCAGTAGCTACCCCTGAGCCATCGATTTTGACCCCGTTGAATGTACCGTCATAAATTTTTGAGCTGCCACAGGAAGGGCTACCTTCAGCGAGTATCGCGTACTTTATTTGCTGTTTTTTGCAAAGTTCCAAAGCGTTCTCTGCCCCACTTACAAATTGTTCAGTAACATCAATACCATCATTTCCAACAACGTTTGCCAAACCATCAAGCACATCAACACCTTTACCAGTAATGATTTCTGCAGGTGCTCTAGGAATAGGTAAACCTGCTGAGACTTCGGAGCAAAAGGTCACTAGTTCTGCGTTTGACTTGAGCCATAGCAGCTCAGGCTCTTTGACTGATAAACAGCTCGCATTGTATCTAACGTTGTTTCCAACCAGACATGAACTAACGAGAACTTTTACCACTGGAACTCCTTTATATACGAGAAATAGCTAACGCCGCGTTAATTGGCAAACAACGCTACCACAAACTTAAACCATTGTGCCATAAACACAAAAACCAAACTGTGAACCAAAATTGCCAAGCGTTGGTTGTCCGATTGAACGCTTGGTTATGGAAGTTAAGACAACCAATACCTCACCACAAAACTTAAGCTCTTTGCGGCCACGAATACCCACAAACCAATATGCAGCAACCCTATAAAACCCGAAGAAGAAACCTAGCAACAACGATACAGCCAATTAAAACAAAGAAGGGCCGCCCCACTAAATCTGAGGTTCAGCTAATTGCCGCTATACCAGTTTCACTTGGGAAATAGATGTAAACGGCAGATTAGCCTTAGCAGCATACCCAAAGCGGCTTTTCACCAGAGATAAAAATTTGGAATCAAGAGAGGAAACAAGAGCTCCCAGAAAACTCGCCGCAAACGTTGACCCAACAAGCCAAATAAGAACTAAATCTTGCTGCACCATAACGCCCTGTTAAGGTGTGAGCAACGCAATACCGATGCTTCCGCATGCCACCTTAAACGCTAAAACCAACGCATAGTAAAAATGCCACGCGTGCCGAATCACTCTTAAATTGTTTGTTAGTTTGCGTGCCAAAGTGACACAAAGATTGATTATTGCACACTTTAAGACCATAATACACATGTGACATTTTGACACAACAGGAGATAACATTATGGCAACTACTTTGCCTCGCATCACCGCTAGAGTTGATGTCGATACACAAGACTTACTTACTAAGGCTGCCGCGATCGCCGGCATGTCTAGCATCAACTCGTTTGTTCTAAGCGCTGCAATCGAAAAAGCTAAACAAGTCATCGAACGTGAACAGGCTTTAAAACTGAGCCAAGCTGATGCTATGTTGCTCATGGAAGCTTTAGACTGTCCTGCAACACAGAACTCAAAACTAAAAGCTGCAGCTGATCGATACGAGAGCAAAACTCAATGATGAATACGGTACTTCTAGATAAAGCTAAACACGATAGAAACCGATTCAACTGTGGCATCGAAGCTCTCAATAATTACTTAAGAGTAATGGCTAGTCAGCAAGCAAAGAAGGACAACACCAGAACGTTTGTTTTGGAAGATGATAACGACAACTCACATGTCATCGGCTTTTACACGCTAACAATGACGCCAATTGACTTAAAGGCATTGCCTGATAAGTTACAAAAAAAGCACCAATCATCCACCTCTGGTGGTCTGATAGCCCGTCTTGCTGTCGATGAGCGATACAAAGGGAAAGGTTTTGGTGAGTGGCTGCTTATCGACGCACTCAGAAAGCTATTAGCTGCTAGTGATAGCGTTGCATTTCCAGTTGTTATCGTTGACGCCAAAGACGGTGCGAAACACTTCTATGAACGCTATGGTTTTCAAGCATTTGAAGACGCTGGAAATAAACTCTTCATCACCATTGCTGATGTGAGAGCCAGCTTAGGCTAGTTACCCGCTAGCCTTTAGCAAACTAACGCCGCATTAAGGTGTGAGCAGCGCTTGGCTATACTTGAGCGAAGCGAAACCGCCAAGCGTTGCGAATCACTCTTAAATGCTTTGTTATGTTTGTAGTTAAAGGGATAGACACAACTCTATTTCACGCCCTTCAACTAAGCAACCTGTTGATACAAAACCACAACTTTCGTAGAAGCCTTGAGGGCTACCTAAACCTGTAACAACACTTGTATACAGAGCCGATATTCCGAACTCATTAACCAATGCTGATTTCAACAAATCGATAGCGATACGCCCGTACCCCTTTGACTGTTGAGACTTATCAAGCATGAACCGCCAAAGTTCAAACTTACCTGAAACTGTGTCTGCGTTTACTAAAACAAAGCCAATTGGATTATTGTCAGAATAGATACCTTTGAACCAAGGAAAACGCATAAAGTTTGCTTCAGCCAATGAAATAGCATTGCTATCAACATGGTTTAACTGGTTTTGAGCTACCTGTAACTGACAAATCTCATAGAAGTTCGTTTTGTCTATACTTCTTAATTCGAGGCTCATGCTACCAACTTCCTTCGAAAACATAACGCCCTGTTAAGGTGTGAGCGACGCAATGCTGAAGCCGCTGCATACCACCTTAAACACTAAAACCAACGCATAGTAAAAATGCCACGCGTTGCGAATCACTCTTAAACAGTTTGTTGGCCGCTCATTCCCAAAGGTTACTGTTTACTCAACAGGAACTTACGCAAATCTCTCTCTGCACGCATAACAAACAGAATAAACACTTTGTCACCGTCTTGTTTATAGAAAACACGACATGGATTAACGACAACTTCACGATAACTTAAATGTTCTAGCTCGGGTGGAATACGACCTGACTCTGGGAAAGTTTGTAGGCGTTCGACTTTGGAGAAGATCGTTTGCACTAACTGCTTTGCAGCTACGATATTTTCAAGTGCGATGTATTCAGCGATATCGTTGAGGTCAGATAACGCTGGTTCAGTCCAGATTATTTCAGCCATTTTGACATTTTGTCCTTGGCTTCATCATGGCTTACCACTTTACCGTCAGCTAGTGCACGCTCACCTCGTGCAATACCCTCAAGAATAGCTAAACGGTTTTGCATAAACTCGTAGTCATCAACATCAACGAGATAAGCGGATGGCTTACCATGCTCAGTAATTAACACTGGCTCTTTGGTGTCGTGGAGATCGGCGAGGATCTTAGTTGCTTGACGTTTGAGTGATGTAACTAGTTCTACTTTCATGAGAGCTGCTCCAAAGGAATACTAAAGTGATACTATTCTATCACTTTGAGTATAGCAAGCTCCATGACGGCTAACGCCCAATTAAGGGGTGAACAACGCTACCACCCAACCTAAAACATTGTGCCATAAACACTAAATTTGAAGTAGAAGCAAAAGTGCCAAGCGTTGTGAATCCCTCTTAAATTGCTTGTTATGTGCGTACCAAACGGTAGCGCCTTACTGTACCTTCACTTTCATCTGTGTAGTTGCCCAGATATACACCACCACAGCTTTCGATGACCTTTTGTGATGCTGAGTTTTCGATTGAACAGGTCACAATAGCAGAGTCAGGTACAACATTGTCACGAACCCAAGCGAGAAGAAATGAGGCGACCCCTTTACCACGAGCTGTCGGTCTGGTTTCATAACCAATATGACCTATAACATTTTCAATGTACTCGTTTGTACCATGTCGAACTCTGATTGACCCGAGAATTACACCTGACTCCATACAAAAATAAGTTGTTATTGGAGCCCAACCGTCAGGCAACCCTAAACCTTTGGAGTATGCGATTCTCTTCTTTAGATACGCACTACTGTCAGTTTTTGCCTCTTCATAAAGCTCTAAGCCATCAGCAATGCAGGACTCAACGTAGTCTTTAAACTGGTCTTGATGACCTACTTTCGCTTTCGTAATTTCCATTTTACTCCTAAGCACATAACGCCCTGTTAAGGTGTGAGCAACGCAATGCTGAAGCTCCCGCATATCACCTTAAACACTAAAATCAACGCATAGTAAAAATGCCACGCGTTGTGAATCACTCTTGAACAGTTTGTTAGAATTACGTCTCACTGCGGGTCTATCTATTTCGTACACCATCACCAAATTCAGTAAAGTCGCTGATTTGGCTTAACTTAAATCTGTGTTCAAGAACAAAGGTTGACCACTTCTCTTTAAATATTGGGGCATCATCAAGCTCACTAACATTTTCGGTAGTGAGCATCTTTTTTGTCAGGTAATTAATACTAGTAACTACCTCCACTCTAGGACCTCGATTAGCCATTGCCTCATAACCGATTAACTCAAGATCTGAATCTTGGTAACGGAAGTTGTAACTCCACTGGTTCTCAAATCGACCATCTAAAAAATCAATATGTAAGTTTCCTTTTGTAATACTCATTAAGATTTCTTCAGCCCTTCCTTCTTCATCAACAGAAAAGAAGCAATTGTCATTTTCAACAACGACGTCGTACTTGTCGTTATTTCTTAAAGCAACAATAATTCCTCTTCGGTTGAGATCTAACTGACCACGGTACTCATCAGTGACCATTTTGTTTTGGTCTGCACCTTGTATCATCAAAACAATATCGTCTCTACCATCTCCATTTAGGTCACCATGTATAGCCTCAATTATAGTGTGACCATTAGGAACGATTTCCCAATAGGAGCTATCAAGGTCGATTTTTTCTTGTGCTAAAACGTTTGCTCCAAATAGCAAAGCTGATAATAAAAGTAACTCTTTCATTTCTCGCTCTATGATTTTTCAGTAGTAAGTTCTAACGCCTTGCTAACGGGCGATAACGCTATACCACCAAACTTAAAATTTGTGCCCTAAACGCTGAAACCGATTTGAATGAAAGTGGCCAAGCGTTAGGAGTCCCTGTTAAGCAATTTGTTAGCTATTAGTCCAAATTAGTTACTGATTGAATTATCGTTGGTGAGTTTTTTACACACCAGCTAAGAATGCTTGAGAAAACTTCTTGAAATTCTGCTTTTGCAGCATCTTTTACGCTGCTAGTAGCTAAGTCTTTTGCTGCTGCAAGAAGCCGGTTACCTTGCTCAGGGGCAGCTTTGATCGCCTCTAAACCTTTTGGGGTTAAACAAACGTTCTTAAAGTCACTGCCACTAGAGCTTTCATAGAAAATCAACCCAGACATACTCAACCATTCGATTGTAGCTTTTGACAAACCAATGGGACTTTTATGGCGGTTGTATTTATGAGTTCCGTTGTTTTGTTCTTCTTGAGATTGACTCCACAAGTCGTCATCGAGATCAAATGCAATATCATAAGCATTAATGTTAATTCTCAAAGGGAAGTGCTCATACAGGCGAGCGAGTAAGTGCCCTGAGTATGCTTCAAATATTTCTATATTCCTCAATCGTTCCTCCTTGGATAGCTAACGCCCTGCTAAGTGGCTAGCAACGCATGCCGCCACACTTAACCAGACCACCGTAAACACTACCCCCGAATGGAACAAAAATTGCCGAGCGTTGATAGTCCGTCTTAAGCAGCTTGTTAGGCTAACTTCGATAGATTAATGCCATTCGCTAACTGTAATAAAATGTCAGCATGTCATACAGCAAGTAAATCTGAGCAAATGACATCGAATACAACAAGCTTATAGAAAATGCTTCGAGCATTGAGGTATCATTCTCCATTAATTAACCCCTCTACCCCATACACAACCTGAACAAGCGTAAATAAACATGACGTAAAAGCAAAGAAAAGCATTGCTCGCTCGAATGCTGTAATTGAGAACCACCACCTGTATAACTTCAGCATTTTTATATCCCCATAATTTCATCAAGTGCAAATAATAGATGAGCTATACCTGTCAATAACATATACCCCCAAGCCAATACAAAAGCAGATTTCATTGACTTACTTAATGCACGCCATTCATTCAAAAACTTCTTCATAGATTGTACTTCTCCGTCATTTATTGTTTGCCTAACGCCGCGTTAATGGGCA
>NZ_JPQB01000031.1:0-30887 GCF_000740665.1 Vibrio sp. B183
TATGCAGGTGGATTTTTACTGGATAATTTATTACGGATTAACGTTTCGATTGATTGGGTTTTGTAAGGAGATAAGAGTCTCAGTCGATTGCACTTCGTCAATCGCCTGAAGCTTATCAATTAGCACAAACTGTAGTTCTTCAATCGAGCGGCACATCAGCTTAACGAAAATATTGTATGCACCTGTGGTGTAATAGGCCTCAACCACTTCTTCTAACGCGTTGAGCTTTTTTAGAGCGGAGTGATAGTCACGCGCGGCATTGAGGTTAATACCGATAAAGCAGCACACGTCATAGCCCAGCTTCTTGGTGTCGACGATCACTTCCGTTCCCTGAATGATGTCCGCGGCTTTCATCTTTTCAATTCGCACATGAATCGTGGCCGGGCTGACCTCAAACTGCTTAGCCATTTCAGCATAAGGTGTTCGGGCATCTTCCATCAGGGTTTTTAAAATCGCACGGTCGAGGTCATCGAGCTTGGTGTTGTGAGCTTGCATCTTCATCCCTACTTAACGCTATGTCTTTAGTTCAAAATATCAACAACAGTGATACTATTAAACTAATCGCTAACTTTATCTGAGAGCTATTTTAGTGCGCTTTTGTCTGATTCTTCTAGCTGTATTTTCTGCAGCCCTTTCTCATGCACACGCTAAAGATAAAGATGTACTGATTGTTCACTCTTACCATCAGGGCTTTTTCTGGACTGACGCCTTCCAATATGGCCTAGAAGACATTCTGCGTCGCGAGAGCATTACCACACGAGTGGTGTACCTCGATTCAAAGCGACTACAAAACCCTGCCTATCTGGAGCAACTCTACAAGCTCTACCAAACCAAACTTTCTCAAGAAACCTTCTCTGCCATTGTTGTCAGTGACAATAACGCACTTAATCTGATGCAGCGCTTAGCGCCGGAAATCGGTGACACGCCTGTGATATTTGGCGGTATCAATAACTACAACCCGCAGATGCACTCTCAGTTACGAGCAACAGGCGTTATTGAAGACATCGATATTTATAGCAATGTCACGCTTATCGAGCGGATTCAGCCAGAGGTAGAGAAGATATACATAGTGAGTGATTATTCGGTAACTGGTGAGGCTGTCAGGCGGCAGGTCGAGCAATTTCTAACGCTCAATACTGAGTATCAAACTATGGTTGAACAACTGGTTCCGGAAACTTACCAACAACTGATCGAGTTTACTTCTTCATTAGACAAATCCAGTGCTGTTTTGTTTTGGGTTTATTACCGAGACAAGAATGGGCGCGTTGCGACAGAAGATGAATGGGAGCAGCTCAATCAAGAGTCTAAATCGCCGATTTATATGGTACATGATCTAGGACTAGGTCATGGAGCGGTTGGCGGGGTAATTTTGAGTGGCAGAACGCAAGGCCAGCAAGCCGCCCAGCAATTATTGAAAGTGCTGAATTCCACCTCGAAAACTCTACCTAAAGTGGAGGCGGGTATTCCAGAAATCAAACTTGATTATCAGGCGGTAGTGAGATGGGGATTAGGCATTGAGGGCGAAGCAATATCCACTTTATTTAACAAGCCTCAACCTTTCACAGTGCGGTTTCAAAAGGAGCTTCGAGCGGTTGCCAGTCTGGTCGTGCTCTTGTCCGTCATCATTGTGGTTTTGGTTTACTACTTGAGCCGATTGAAAAAAAGCGAGACCCTAGCCAAGGAAAGCCAGACATTAATCGAAATGGTCTTTGATCAGAGCTATCACTTTATCGGCTTGTTAGACGCTCAGGGACGGACTGTTTCAAGCAACAGTAAGCTCCAGGAATTGTTTTACCATCAGGACTTCAGTGTTGATCGGCCTATCTGGCAGCATCAGCATTGGGAAGATCAAGCAGCCCAGCAGTTGAAAAGCTACTTTAACACCGATGAATCAGAGCAAAACACTCAGTTTGAAGCCGAAATCTGGCACTCAGAACAAGGTTCAATTGTACTGGAAATCTCGCTTAAGCCTTTACCCAAGACTGGGCAGGGGGCTGATTTTCTGCTCGAAGCACGAGATATTACCTCAAGGAAAATTACCGAAGCGCGGCTGTACCAAAGAGAAGCGAATCTAAGTCATTACTACGACCAGCAACCTGTAATGATGATCACCTTAGATGACCACAACTGTATTCAGCAGGTTAATCACTTTGCTGAACAGCTGCTCGGCTATACCTCGAACCAAGTACTGGGTCACTCGTTGGGTGAATTCTATTTTCATCAAGATGCAGTCACCCCAAGGCAAGTTCTGTTGCAACCTAAGCAAGCGATGCGCGGCGTGTGGCGACGTGAAATTGAATATCGTCACGCTGACGGAAGAGCAGTCTGGGTTCGCGAGAACATTCGCCCGTTGGTTGAGTCTGGGCATTTGCTGATTGTCGGTGAGGATATTACCGAGACTAAGAAGCTGGCAGAGCAGTTGGAATATCAGGCTCGTCACGATTTGCTGACAGGAACGTTTAACCGAAATCATTTTGAAATGGAGCTGGCAAAATCGTTACTGGAAGTAGAGAGCTACACTCGGACTCACGCCATGCTGTACTTGGACCTCGACCAGCTTAAAGTACTCAATGATACTGCGGGCCATGAGGCTGGAGATACCGCTATCCAGTTCTGTGCCAGCATGCTGGAAGAGGTGCTGCCTTATAACGCTATTTTGGCGCGCATGGGCGGCGATGAGTTTGCAGTACTACTCAAAGACTGCACTGAGCGTGACGCCAAAAACGTTGCCAATACGATTGTTATGACACTCAGTGAGCAACTTTTTGTCTGGGATGACATCCGTCTCAATATGACTTGCTCCATTGGTATCCGTTTGATTGACCATACCGCTGATTCTCCTCAAATGGTTCATGCCCAGGCTGATACGGCTTGTCATGCCGCCAAAGAGGAAGGGCGTAACCGCTATAACCTTTACTGCCAGGATGATGCTGATCTTCAGCGACGTGAGCAGGAAATGGAATGTGTCAGCTTAGTGCACAATGCGTTGGCGAATGATCGGATTGAGTTGTTTGCCCAGCAGATTCTGGCTTTGAGCCAAGACGATGCGCCGATGCATTTCGAGATCCTCATCCGTATTCGCAATGCCGAAGGGGAATACATTTCTCCGGGTATCTTTATGCCAGCGTCAGAACGCTACAATATCGCACAGTTGCTGGATAAGCAGGTAGTGACTCAAACCCTAAATTGGCTGGCTGCCAATCCTGAGGCGTTGGCGAATCTTGGCATGTGTTCGATTAACCTCTCTGGCCACTCGATGGGTAATAAGGAGTTTATTGCTTTCCTACTGGATACGCTTCAGCACAGCCCTGTGCCGTGTGAAAAAATCTGTCTTGAAATTACTGAAACGGCTGCGATGAGTAACATGAATCAAGCGATAGAGCTGTTCTCTCAGTTTAAGCGGTTGGGCTGTAAAATTGCATTGGATGACTTTGGTTCAGGCCTCTCTTCGTTTGGTTATCTGAAGAAACTGCCAGTAGACATCGTGAAAATCGATGGCTTGTTTGTCCGTGATATTGACGTCAATGAAGTCGACCACCTAATGGTCCGTTCGATCAATGATTTAGCTAAGCAGATGGGCAAACAAACCGTTGCCGAATTTGTTGAGAATAGCCGCATCATTGATCTTCTAGTGGAACTAGGTGTGGATTACGCCCAAGGTTATGTGATTGGCAAACCCAAACCACTTGAAGAGCTGGTCGATGAGCTGCTGACTGACAAGCGTAGTGTCGGATAGCAAAATCCATTACACTGGCGCCCGAGAAATTTGACCACCCCTATGGAGCCTATCGTGCAGCTACAACTCATTAGTGAAGACCCGAACCGAAATGAGCAACTGAATCAGTTGGCTCAACGCTGGGGGCTCTCACACGATGAACAAAGCGCTTTTGCTTTGGTTCTGACTGCGGAACGCTTAGAGCTGCGTAAAGTCGATGAGCCTAAGTTGGGCGCTATCTTCGTCGACCTAGCGGGTGGTGCAGTGGCTCACAGGCGCAAATTTGGTGGCGGAAAAGGGCAGGCGATTGCAAAAGCCGCTGGTTTGAACAAAGGCGTGACTCCCACTGTGCTCGACGGTACGGCGGGGTTGGGGCGTGATGCGTTTGTACTAGCCTCACTTGGGTGTAAAGTGCAGATGGTGGAACGTCACCCTGTTGTGGCTGCGCTGTTAGATGATGGCCTTGAACGTGCGAAGCAAGACCCAGAAATCGGAGACTGGGTCAGCGAGCGGATGTCTCTGCTGCATGCTTCTAGCCATAACGCCCTAGAATCTCTCGTCAGCGACGCCGAGTTTACTAAGCCTGATGTGGTTTACTTGGACCCTATGTACCCGCACCCGGAAGGCAAAAAGAAGAGCGCATTAGTCAAAAAAGAAATGCGAGTGTTTCAGTCTCTGGTCGGGGCTGATCTGGATGCTGATAAGCTGTTAGAACCTGCGTTAGCCCTTGCAAGCAAAAGGGTGGTGGTTAAGAGACCTAACTATGCCGAATGGCTGGACGGGCAAAAGCCCGCGATGGCTATTGAGACGAAAAAAAATCGTTTTGACGTTTATGTGAATGCATCAATGACTTAGCACTCAATTGCGTTTTACAGCGTTATTTAGTGCTTGCTTAATCGTCACCATGCAGGTATATCATACTAAGAATTATTCGTATTCTTAGCTGGAGTGGTAGCATGGCTAAACGACTTTGTAAGATGAATCGCAAGCAAATTGCCGATGGATTAAATGAAATCCATCGTTTGGTGGTCGCACCTAAGTTTGTCTGTCGTTCTTGTGCTCGCTCTTCAGCAGAGAAAACCTCTTTGTGCAAACCTGCCGCCATTCCTCCTCAGCAGTGCCAGAACAAACCTATAGAGCAACAACGTGCCTGTGGTTTGTTAGCGGAAGCTTTACCACCTCAAGAGACTCAAGTGCCTCGTCTTTCTGAAGAGAAGTCTCAAGCAGTGCGCCGCGTGGTGGAGCGGGTTAAAGAGAAAGCACAGCCTAAGGTGCCTACAGAAGCCAAAACCCCTGCTGACGAGCTGACGTTGGACTTGTCCGATAAGAAAGCGATTAAGAAGGCTAAGAAAGCACTTAAGAAACACTACAAGCAGCAGAAGAAGCTATTGAAGCTGGCTAAGAAGCAACACAAACTGCAAAAGCACGAGGCTAAAATTAAGGCACGTCTCAGTCAAAACCCTGCCTTGAACCTGCCACCAGAAATGTTCGAACCGGCATCGACACCCAATATGCATTGATAAAAAAACGCTCTCCAACTGGAGAGCGTTTTTTTGTTAGCTTGCAGCTTGATAACTTTGGGCGACTTTACGTTTGACCCAGGTTTCGTTAATCCACAACGACAGCATGATGATCGCACCGCCAATCGCTAGGCGGGTTAGGTTAACGTCTCGATTCCAAATCACTATGTTGACGATTAGCCCCGCAGGAACCAGCGCGTTGTTCATAACCGCTAGCGCGCCAGCGTTCACCATAGTTGCTCCTTTGTTCCAGGCAAAGTAGCCGAAACCTGAAGCGATCAGACCTAGATAAATCAGAATGCCCCATTGCGTGCTGGTGGTTGGCATCTTATCGATATTGCCCATCAACGCAAACGCCACTAAGGCAACACACAGAGCACCTAAGTAGAAATAACCAAAGATTGTATGCTGGGGTAAATCAACCGGTTGCTTCTCCATCAGGTATTTGTAACCCACCTGACCGATGGCAAAACACATATTCGCACCTTGCACGACAAGGAAACCGATCAGGAAGTTCTCATTGATACCTGCAAACTTAATAAAGGCCGCGCCCGCCACCGCGATAGCCGCAGTGACCAGATACCAAGGAGAGAATCGACCTTTGAGTAAATCGTAAATCAAGGTGACGTAGATAGGTGTGAATACGGTGAACAGTAGAACTTCCGGTACAGAGAGTAAAAGAAAAGACTGGTAGTAGAAGCAATACATTAAACCAAGCTGGAAACCGCCCACGGTCATCAGCTTAATGATTAGCGATTTATCGACCCCTTTAAACTTAAGGAATGGAATAAACACCAAACTGGCGAGCGCAACGCGCATCAGTACAGAGAACCAAGAATCAACCTGACCAGCAAGGTAAACGCCAATCAGGCTAAATGAGAACGCCCACAACAGGGTGACTGCAGATAGATAACCCATAATTAATACTCATTATCAACAACTGCTCTGCAGTCTATACGAAAACTCTGCAGTGATCAGTCTTTAAGTGGCACGACCAACATGTCGACCGGAGAGCAATTGATCAGCTGTCGGGTGGAAGACAGCAGTTTGCTCCAGAAATCCTGATGATGACCACAGACCACCATGTCGATATTGAACTCTTTGATGGTATCGCACAGCTCATTACCCAAATCACCGCTACCTACGAGCGCATGCTTGATCGGATAATTTGCATGCTCTGCAAAGCTCTGTAGTTGCTGTTGTGAGGCTTCAATCGCCTGGTGTTGAGTCTCGGCCAGATTGATATCAATCAGCCCGGTATACAGTTCGGCGTAATTGACATCGATGTGAATGAAAGAGACATCGGCCTGAAGAGGTTTGGCGAGAGCCACCGCTTTGTCGACCAAAACCTTACTGTCTTCAGATAGGTCAACGGCAACCAAAATATGCTGATAACTCATAGTGCTATCTCCTTTAGGTGTCTAATTACAGGTTAGCATTAAGGTTAGAATATTTTTGCCGCAGTGATCTCAGATCCACATTCATTCGTCAAAGTGTTATGGTTGGCTAATGATATAGTTCATTGAAGTTCATCGAGTTAATTAGGAGTGATAAATGCTTTCACAGGCAATGGTTGATCAATTGAATGAGCAAATTAATCTCGAATTTTTCTCATCCAATCTATACTTACAAATGAGTGCTTGGTGTGAAGACAATGGTTTCGAAGGTGCTGCTGAGTTTTTACGTACACACGCCGTAGAAGAAATGGAGCATATGCAGCGACTATTCACTTATGTGAGCGAGACTGGCGCGATGCCAATTCTGGGTGCGATCGATGCACCAAAACATGAGTTTGGCAGCCTAGGCGATGTTTTCCGTGAAACCTACGAGCATGAGCAGATGATTACTCAGAAAATCAACACGCTGGCTCACGTAGCGTTTACATCCCAAGATTACTCTACTTTCAACTTCTTGCAGTGGTACGTCGCTGAGCAGCACGAGGAAGAGAAGTTGTTTAAAGGGATTTTAGACAAGCTAGAGTTGGTTGGTGAAGACGGCAAGGCGCTGTTCTTTATCGACAAAGACCTAGCGGCTCTAGCGAAAGAAGGTTCATCTTCTATCATGGATGCCCCTGCTGAATAAACTTCAGCGAAAGACTCTCTAAGCAGATCGTCTTTTTCTTCTGGGCTTCAGGTAGAAGGTGTAGGGAGGAAAAGATGATCAATGCTGATACCATTCTATTCACGCTTATGTTGGTAACTCTGGTGAACATGGCCAGATACTTGACTGCACTGCGTTCTCTCATCTACATCATGCGTGAAGCGCACCCGCTGCTCTATCAGCAAGTCGATGGAAACGGCTTCTTTACCACTCATGGTAATGTCACTAAACAAGTGCGTCTGTTTCATTATCTGAAGAGCAAAGAGTACCACCATCACCATGATGAAGTGTTTACCGGCAAATGCGAACGGGTCAGAGAACTCTTTATTCTTTCTACGTCACTACTCGGGGTAACTTTACTTGCGGCATTCATCTTATAACAGGTGATTTGGCAAGCGTTCCATTTGTGGTTAGAATAGCGCCGAAACTGGCTAAGGATGTGCTAAATGCACATCCTTTTTTATTGGATTTTGGTTGAGAAAAGGTCATGGCGGAAAAGTTTGATGTGGTCGTCATCGGTGCAGGTGCGGCAGGATTAATGTGTGCTGCAGAAGCGGGTAAGCGTGGGCGAAAAGTGCTTGTGCTGGATCACGCTAAAAAACCGGGCCGCAAGATTCTTATTTCGGGTGGTGGGCGTTGTAATTTCACTAACTACGATGTCTCAGCCAAAAACTACCTGTGCAGTAATCCGCATTTCGTAAAATCGGCACTGGCCCAGTACACCAACTGGGACTTTATCTCGATGATCTACAAACATGAAATCCAGTTTGAAGAGCGCGATCATGGTCAGCTGTTTTGTGTTGGTGATTGTGACTCGAAAGACATCGTCAAAATGTTGTTGGCAGAGTGCGATTTGCCGACGGTTGAGCAACGTTATCGTCAGGACATTCACCATATCGAAAAAACCGACACGGGCTTTGAGCTGCACGCTAATACCGATGTGATTGAATGTCACTCCTTGGTGGTAGCGACTGGCGGATTGTCGATGCCAAAACTGGGTGCTACACCCTTTGGCTACAAAGTCGCAGAGCAGTTTGGGCTACCCGTGTTGCCGACGACGGCGGGCTTGGTGCCATTTACCTTACACAAAGAAGATAAAGAGGATTTCGCCGAGCTGTCCGGTATCGCGATTCCTGTCGAAATTACCACGCAAAACAATACAACCTTCAAAGAAGCCTTGCTGTTTACTCACCGAGGGTTATCTGGCCCGTCTGTCCTGCAGGTTTCCTCCTACTGGAAGCCCGGCGAGGCAGTGACCGTGAATCTGGTACCGGAAGCTGACATTGATACCTTGTTGAGCCGTTCTTTGGAAAAGCACCCCAACCAAAGCCTGAAAAACACCCTAGCCAAAGTCTTACCGAAGCGCTTAGTAGAAGTGCTGATTGAGCGTAAAGTGTTGACCGATCTGCCACTCAAGCAGTTTGGTGTGAATCAGCTGAAGCAGATTGCTCAGCAACTAGAAAATTGGACCATCGCGCCTAACGGAACGGAAGGGTACCGCACTGCGGAAGTAACGCTAGGTGGCGTTGATACCGATCACCTGTCTTCAAAAACGATGGAGTGCAAGGATGTCAAAGGCCTGTATTTCATCGGCGAAGTGATGGACGTGACGGGTTGGCTTGGAGGGTACAACTTCCAGTGGTGCTGGAGCTCAGGGTTTGTTGCCGGCCAGTGGGTATAAGTCTTATCAAGAAAAAAACGGAAGAGTGGGGAGCTCTTCCGTTTTGCGTTTCGGGCTACAGGCAAAGTTATTTGGCTGGTGTGATGGTCAGCTGAGCATCACCAAAGCCAAGTGCCTCAAGTTCTTGTGCGTCAAAGTTGGTTGTGACTTCTATATCACCGATATGTTCACTAACCAGAGCTTCCGCAGAGCGTTTGGCGCGGTTGCTTTGTGCAGCGTTGCCAATCGGTGTGGCTTGACCAATTTCGATCGTGCCAGCAAATTGTGATTCCGCGTAGAAATCGCCGGAAACATGAGAGTAAAACGGGCGTAGGCTTGCTCCTGTCGCGTACTGCATGTTACCTAAACCATTTTCATTGATCGCCCAGCTCCAATCCCACCATTTGACTTCACCTGGAATATAACGGTGATCCCATTGATAACGGATATCTGCTGAGTTCTCACTGCCGCGTCCCATTGTAAAGGTGTGTGCTTTGTAAGGGCGGTTGTCTGGGTGAGAATGCCAAGCGTTGCCACCCCAGCGTAGGAAGCCATTAAATTCGACGTCGTAGCTGATGTCCGCGCCAAAGCGGTATGGATAAGAGATGCTGGAACGGTAAAGCTCGACACGAATCGGGATTTCAGAGTGCGCGGGCACCGTAGGCCTTGCCTGAAGCGTCACCTGCTCGCTGGTGGACCCACCATTCGTGTTGGCGAAACTCTGACTGGCTTCGAGCGTAATCGTCAGCTTAGTATCGCCGACCAAAGGCCACTTAAAGGTGTTTTCTGTCGATACCTTCTGAGCAAAGCCATAGCTGTTGGTTTTAGACCAATTGGTGGATTCATCCACTTTCAGGTCCACTACCACTTGCTGTGGGATGTCACTGTTGTTGCGAGCAACCGCCGTTACGGTTTTCACCAGCTGGCGATCCGATTCGGTCACCGTACCGTGCCAGAAATCGCTGTTGTTAAGGGTATAGGCAAAGTTATCGACAGTGATTTTGGTTTTCTCATCGCAGCGATAGCCATCGCATGAACCGTCATTATTGCCTTGAATCACCCAACCGTTGCCTTCACGTCTGACATCCATATCTTCGCCGACATATTGGCTATGGTTGCCACCAACCCAAGCATAACCGAGGTAATGGGCGAGGTAGCTCAACGGACGGACGAAATTAGAGTGGTTGGTTACCAGTTCATACTGAATATCCAGCTCGTCACCTTCTGGAATGGACTTTGAGGAGTAGTTTGGAATTTCAGACAAAGCATCGTCAGGGTAACACCAAGTACTGCCATTGGGATTATCCTGCTTAATTTGACCATGGTAGCCAGGTCCCATGATCACCCAATTATCTTTTAAGCCAGCGATTTGCCACTGACCCATGCGAGAAACAATATAGTCCTTCTGTTCGGATGCTTCGAAGCGGTCAATCGGGCGGTAGCCAGAACGGCAGACATCTTCACCCAGTTGATCAAGCACTAACTGGTCAGGATAAATCTTAGCTTGCGCGCCTGCAGATAGAACGGAAAGAACAGCTGCTGATAACACATGTTTTTTCACCGTAGACATAGACGTTTCCTTTCGTGATTTTTCTTAGTTTTATGATGTTGTGTTGTCATTGTTGGCTGCTTGTCAAAAGCAACAGGTTTACCTTTCCATAGTCATATAATTTACAGTACTGAAAAGAGTTGAATTTTATTTCCTTTAAAATTTAGTGTGTTGTATTGTTTTGATTATTTATTTCATGCAACGCAAACACGGACTGTTTACAGCTTGTGATCTTGCTTCGATGAGATTTAGAAAAATTGTGGTGCGTTTAGATAGCGGAAAAGCAGAGGTACTTGCACAGGCGAAGCCCGTGCGAAGGGAAAGAAAAAATGTTAGGTAAGAATCTAGTGATAGGCTTAGCGTTTGGCGAGCAGTTGGGCCCGGCCGGTTTGTCTATCGCGGACTATGACAAAGCAGTTGGCTGAATAGAGGATATCGATATCCAGCGTGTAAGGATCATCATTGAGCAGTAGATATGGCGAAATGGTGGCGTCATTCATCACAGGCCTTAACTTCTGTACTGAGAGTAAGTTAATGATGCCGGAGAGTGAAAAGCCGAACTGGCTGAACGATTCCGCTTGGCCCTGAAAACGAATCACTATCGGTTGCTCCATTTTGTCATCCTGAAGTGAAGCAAGGTGAACGACTTCGTTGTTTTCAATACGAGTCAGTCCATCAGAGCGAAAAATTTGGTTGTCGGGTTGGATATGGATTTCGCTGTGCTGATAACGGTTATCCTCAATACGGTTCGACCAAGGTAGGTTAAGGACAATAGAAAAGATGATCGTAGCGATTATTAGAGTGAGGTATGGGATCATTGTTGTCCCTCCTGAATAAAACGTTCTACCTGAGCCGAGACTTGTTTTAACTGTCCCGGTGCATAAAAGACATTAATCGACTGGCGACGCTGCCTATCTAGCAACGACAGCTCTGAAAAGCGCTCGTTTTTTTCTATGTATACCACGCAATCGCATTGATTCTGCGAGAGCAACTGGCGTAGCGGTAAACTCAGGCGAGTTTCCGATTCCGTGAAGACTTGGAGTTGTCCGACCGTGTGCCTTGCCAGATGTTGATCGCTCGGAATGTCTTCCCAGCGCCAGCCATGTACTTTACTTAATGCCAAGATGCTGGAGGCAAAGAGCAGCGCAATCGCGGCGACATAACACAGCGGTGATTTGCACTCCTTTAAAGACAAGTTGGATGTAACACTCTGGTTCGATGATGCAGCGGATGTAGGGAGGTTGGGCGCTGGGTTGGATTTGTCTATTTGCGGTGGCGGTTCAGCGGGCGCATATTCAATACAATGGCTGATCAGTCGATAGCCGACTTTAGGCACAGTCACAATCGGGGACTCCTTGGCTCCTAGTTTTAGTAGGGCCTGCCTAAGTGTACTGATGCTTTTCGCGAGTGACGTTTCGCCAATATATTCACTGCCCCAAGCGTGTTGAATGATGTCAGGCTTTTTGACAACTTCAGGGGAGTGCTTGAGCAGTAGGTCAAGAACCTGTGCTTCACGGTAACCAATCTTAATGACGCGTTGTGTGTTAGAAAGCTTATTCTGAACAGAGTGAAATATAATCATACAGCCAGCTTTTTATAGTTATTGTTGTCATCTCAAATCTTATTGAGAGGATCAATATACTATTATGACAATGCAACCGCATGAATATTTTTTAATCAATTGTTGGCTCTGTCTCATTGAATCGACAGTCGATGTTGATGTAGTGAAAACAAGTGATTGAAAGTGCGAGTGAGAAACCTTTGGCTGGGCAGGAAGGAAAAGATGCGCCCCTGAATTGAGGCGCAGCCGTGTTACAGTTGATCAGCCGCAACGGTTTTAATTGTTGGCCAATTGCCGTTGGCATCCTGAATAAAGCCTTGAGTGTCTTCCAACCAACGCTTTTGCACGGTCTTATCTAAATTTAGGTACAACTTGCCGTCTTCTATCTTCCAAGCTTGTGGATCAGTCTCAAACTTTTTACCCATGGCAACCCCAAAGGCGCAATAGCCACCGTATTGAGGCGCGTATGCCTGAGGGTCTGCACGAAACTGATCGCGGTTTTCGCTGCTGGCAAAGTGATAAATGGCATTTTTATACGTTGCCGTAAACTGTGAGTTGCCTTGGACAGCGCCTTGGTCAGTAAAGTAAGCGACAGGGTCATATCCCTTGATCGCTAAGTCGTTTTGGTCGACGCTCATATCAATATCGGCTGCCATTAATGAAAAGCTGGTACCGAGCATTGCAGCCATTAAAGTGAGTTTTTGACCCGTGGATTTGATGCGTGACATAGCAAGCTCCTTGTCTGTTTTGATTACCTTGCCTGAAAGAATTTAGTCGACTTATCCGGTCTATAGTGGGACTAAGAGCCAAAAAACTATGCGAAAAGTCCGGAGATGAAATGGATTTACTCTCACAACTCATGGAGCACTGCTCAATACGTACTGGTGTGTTTTATTCCGGTCACTTATGTGGTGTGTCTACATTCCAAGCAAACCCGCAAACCAGTGGCCATTTACACGTTTTGCAGTCTGGCGAGCTGACACTCGATAAAACACACAGTGAATCACGCCATATTGTTGAGCCATCTATTCTCTATCTGCCACATGGGACCAATCACGTCATTGAAGGTGTTGAGTCCGGAGCGGAGCTGGTGTGCGCAAATGTGGAATATCGCGTTGGACAGATGAACCCTTTGTTGTCCGCACTTCCTGAGGTAATTGTTATCCCATTTAGCGCTGCGCCAAGCCTGACACCTGTCATTGATGCCTTATTTTGTGAATCTGGCAACGATTTAGCTGGGCAACAGTTTCTGATGGACAAATTGAGTGATGCTCTGATGGCTCTGATTTTTCGCCATTTGGTGGAAGAGAAGAAATTAGAGCAGGGGCTGTTTGCTGCGCTGGCTCATCCACGCCTTGCTGGTGTGGTGTCTGCTGTGCACCAGTTACCTGCAAGGCATTTCAGTTTGGCCGAGCTTGCCTCGGTGGCGGCGATGTCACGTACTCAGTTCATTGATACGTTTAAAGCGGTAGTTGGAGAAACGCCCGGAGATTATGTGCAGAAATGGCGCATCTCAGTCGCACAATCATTATTGTTGCAGCGTAAACCGTTGAACTGGGTCGCGGATGAAGTGGGCTATAGCAGTTACTCGGGGTTTTCGCGCGCCTTTCATAATATTTCCGGAATGTCGCCACGCCAGTGGCTGCGGGACAAACAGTGTTGATCGCAAGTGCTTGGCACAACCGTTATCGATCTTTTGCTCAATTTCTGTCCTATATTAAATGGACAGAACTTGCTGAAGGAGTGGTATATGAGCTATCAAGCGCTGATCTCAAGAATCAATGAATTACCCAGAATC
Organism: Vibrio sp. B183; assembly: GCF_000740665.1. Lineage (NCBI taxonomy): Bacteria > Pseudomonadati > Pseudomonadota > Gammaproteobacteria > Vibrionales > Vibrionaceae > Vibrio > Vibrio sp. B183. The sequence continues at coordinate 13,904 of NZ_JPQB01000031.1, forward strand.
GAAAGCGTACTTCAGGAATTGCTGGAGATGGTTAACAGGGAGCAAATCGATTTTGGTGAGCTGGCAAAGAAAATGGCCATGGATCAGGTGTTGTTAGCGCGTGTGTTAAGGATGGCAAACTCAGCGCAATTCGGTGGTGTTAAAGGGGTTTCCAACATTAATGATGCGATTGTGCGAATTGGTGTTGGCGCGATTCGCAATTTAATTTCTTCTTCTATTCTTGCCTCAACATTTCCTAAACTGGAAACCCTCAATATCAAAGATTACTGGGCAAGTACCTTTGAAGTGGCAACCATTGCCAGTACAGTTGCTAAAGACGTCAAAGTTGATCCTAATGAAGCTTTTATTGCCGGTATTCTACACAACATTGGTGAGCTGATGATTCACTCTTTAGAGCCTGAGCAGGCGTTGGAAATCAGCCGTCGGGTGGAAAATGGCGAAAACCCTGTCGATGTACAGCGTGAAGTGTTAGGTACGGACGCACAGCAGTTGGGAGCAGCCTTAGCGGAAAGCTGGAAGTTTCCCTCTGAACTGGTTGATGCTATTGCTAATGTTAATCATCCAGGCAAAGCGGTGGAATCGAAAAGGCTGGCTTGCTTGATGTTTCTAGCTCGTGATATTGACCATCAGTGGGACTCAATGCTCAGTGTTGATGAAAAACAAGGGTATTTGAGCAGGCATAAGGCCGCAGCAGCATTGCGAGTTTCCCCTGACCTCACTGATAAAATTGATGAGGTGCGAGGCCAGGGAAGTGAGATGGCTTACCAATTGTTCTAAAAATGTTAACTCACGGATTGCGTGAGATCTTTTTTGCCAAATTTGATCTGCTGGATCACTAGTCCGGTAATGATCAACACTAAGCCGATCAAGGTTGTGGGATGTATTTCTTCACCTATGATGGTCGCCAGCAACGCCAGAGAAATAAACGGTGAAGCGAATATCAGATTGCTGATACGCGCAGTGTTTTGCGTTAATTTGAGTGCGCTGAGCCACAGGACAAAGGTTACGCCCATTTCAAATAGGCCAATATAGCTGACCGCTAGCCAACCTTGCAGAGAAATACCGTTCCAGCTGGCACCTTCGTAGAGGCTTAGGCCAATTGCGAATGGTATTGCAACCAAAAAACCGAGTAACACGCCGACAATAGGATCGGCTTTGTTTTTAGTATTGAGTATCCAGTAGCTGGCCCAAAGCAGAGTGGATAGCAGAGCCAATCCCACCCCTAACGGGCTCTCGAAACTCAGGCCCAGTACATCACCTTTAGTAGCAATGACAATCACGCCAAAGTAACTCAGCGTGCAGGCTATCCAGTCCTGCTTGCGGATTTTCTGGCCGAGGAAGACGGCAGCCATCAGAGTCAAAGTAATCGCCCAGCTATAGTTGATCGCTTGCGCTTGTGAGGCAGGAAGTAAGTCATAGGCTTTGAATAAGATGACGTAGTACGCCAGTGGATTGATCAAGCCAAGCAACAAGTAATACCAAGGATTCGCAAAGAAAGTACTGGCTAGCGAAGACAGTTTGCCCTGAATGGCACATACGGCGGTCAAGGCAAGAGCTGAGACCACGCTGGCAACCGTCAGCATTTGAATCGGGGTAAGCTCTGCAAGAGTTAATTTAAAGGCGGTGGCTACGGTAGACCACAATAGGACGGCAGACAGACCAAAACCTAAAGCACGACGCTCGTTCATGATGTTCCTTTAATAAAACCAACGAGTTAGATTCGTTGGCAACTGGCGGTGGGAGAGATTAGAGAGCGCTTAGTCTAGCTGTTCGATATCTAGCCGACAAACTGGACATTTATCCAGTAGTAAAATACCATTGAAACAGTACCTGAAATAAGAGTTAACCCTTTATTATGCAATGGATTCTGGACAACCAAGTCCTACTTATTAGCGCTATTAGCAGTGCGGCGATCAGCGGAGTCGGAGTGGGCTGGTGGATCAGGCAGAAAACACGCTTTGATCAACAGCTTTTAAAACAACAACTTGAATCCAATCAGCAACTGGCAACAACGCAAATCAGCCAGTTACAGAAAGAGCTAGAGCAAGCACAACAGGAACTGGATGAGCTAGATAGCGAGCGAGATAAAGTCGCGTATGAGCTCAAACAGTCCCACGGTAAATTGATGGCGGTTCTAGAAAAATTGCGTTACTTCGAGGCGGTTAAGCAAGAAAGACTACAATACGCTGAGGAGCTGACTCAAAGCCGCGATCAGAAAGCTCAGCTTGAAGCCCAGCTCAGAGAACAAGAAGCTCGCCATCAAGAAGAGAACAAAGCCAACCACGATAAATTGCAATTGCTGGAACAGGCCGAGTCTCGTCTAAAGCAGCAGTTTGAACATCTGGCCAATCAGCTATTTGAGGCTAAGACCGCCAAAGTTGACCAACAAAACCGCCAAAGTCTGGAAGGGTTGCTATCGCCACTTAAAGAACAGTTGGAAGGGTTTAAGAAACAGGTCAATGACAGTTTTACGGTTGAAGCGAAAGAGCGACACACCTTAGTGCATGAACTGAAGAACCTGCAACGCCTCAATGAACAGATGACGCGCGAAGCGGTCAACCTGACTCAGGCACTAAAAGGTGACAACAAGCAGCAAGGCAACTGGGGAGAGGTCGTCCTTGCGCGCGTGTTGGCGGAGTCCGGATTGCGTGAAGGGCACGAGTACCAGACTCAGGTGAGCCTACAGAATGAAGCAGGTAAGCGCTATCAGCCGGATGTGATTGTCCACTTGCCGCAAGATAAGCAGGTGGTGGTCGACTCTAAAATGACCCTGGTCGCCTATGAGCGTTACTTCAACGCCGAATCTGAGTTAGATCAAGAACAAGCACTAAGTGACCACTTACTATCGGTTAGGAATCATATTAAAGGGCTCTCACAAAAGGACTATCATCAGCTTAAAGGGATTCAGAGCCTTGATTACGTGCTGATGTTTATCCCAGTTGAGCCAGCGTTTCAGGTTGCGATTCAGGCCGATCCGGATCTGGTCAAGGATGCGATGGAGCAAAACATTATTCTGGTCAGCCCGACGACCTTGCTGGTGGCATTGCGTACGATCGATAACTTGTGGCGCAACGAACGACAGAATCAAAATGCGCAAATCATTGCGGAGCGAGCCAGTAAGCTGTATGACAAGTTGCGTTTGTTTGTCGATGATATGGAAAGCCTAGGCGGTGCGCTGGATAAAGCGAACCAGAGTTATCAGGGCGCGATGAACAAGCTCGCCACTGGCCGAGGCAATGTGATTCGTCAGGCGGAAAGCTTTAAGCAGCTTGGTGTTGAGGTGAAAAAGCCAATCTCGTCGAGCCTGACAGAACTGGCTCAATATGATGGGCTCACAGAAAATAACTCGATGAGTGAAAATGATTCTATCGCTGAAAGACATCCGGCTGAGGATAAAGTAAACTAATTGCCCGCAGCGCTCAGGTCGTATTTATTCATAGCGTTGCTTGAAGAGGAATCATCATGACGGATACAAGCGTGCAGTCGAATACAGCTTTAGAATCAAATGAAACCACGCATTTTGGTTTCACCACAGTCGCCAAAGAAGAGAAAGTCGCCAAGGTAGCAGAGGTATTCCACTCTGTAGCGGCCAAATACGACATCATGAACGACTTAATGTCGGGTGGTGTGCATCGTCTTTGGAAACGATTCACGATCGATTGCAGTGGTGTGCGTCCGGGTCAGCGTGTGCTGGACCTCGGTGGTGGTACGGGCGATCTGACGGCGAAGTTCTCTCGCATTGTTGGTGAAAAGGGCCATGTGGTTCTGGCTGACATCAACAACTCAATGCTGAATGTTGGTCGCGACAAACTGCGTGACAACGGCATTGTAGGCAACGTGCATTATGTTCAGGCTAACGCTGAAGAATTGCCTTTCCCAGATGATTACTTCGATGCCATCACCATCAGCTTCTGTCTACGTAACGTGACAGACAAAGACAAAGCCCTGCGCTCGATGTTCCGTGTTTTGAAGCCTGGCGGGCGTCTTCTAGTGCTCGAATTCTCTAAGCCTGTGCTTGAGCCTTTGTCAAAAATCTACGATGCGTACTCATTCCACCTATTGCCGAAAATGGGTGAGCTGGTAGCAAATGATTCTGAGAGCTACCGTTATCTGGCAGAGTCTATTCGTATGCACCCGGATCAGGAAACCTTGAAAGGGATGATGGAAAATGCTGGATTTGAGAAAGCCAGCTACTACAACCTGACCGGCGGCATCGTTGCGCTGCATCGTGGCTACAAATTCTGAGGTTAAAGGATCGCTATGCCATTTGAACCTCTTGTTACTGCTGCGATTGAATCAACACTCAATACACTTATTAACGACGACCCAGAGCTGGGGCGTCGTCTTGCCCGTCTTAAAGGCCAGGTGATTCAAGTTCACCTCAAAGAGCTCAATAAGACACTGACTTTTGTCTTCAGCCAGCAAATTGATGTTCTGGCGAATTACGAAGGTCAACCAGACTGCTACCTATCATTAAACCTATCGGTGCTGCCAGAGCTGCGCGAGCAATCCAATATCACCAAGCTGATCAAGCAAGACAAAGTGATACTGGAAGGCGATATTCAACTGGCGCAGAAATTCTCTCAGCTAATGACGGATTGCAAACCGGACATTGAAGAGTGGTTGTCGCGCGTCACGGGGGATGTGGTGGCGCATAGCTTAGTTCAAGGCGTGTCCAATTTAGGACAGTTTGTTAAAACAAAAGCGGACAAACATCAAAACCACCTTGCTCAGGTTATTACCGAAGAGTGGAAACTGGCGCCAGCGCCACTAGAAATTGCCCATTTCTGCGATCAGGTTGACGACGTCAGAAGTCAGGCTGCTCGCGTTGAAGCTAAGTTGAATCAGTTACTGGAGCGCGCATGACTCCGGCCGAACTGAAACGACTCTATCGCATAATCAAAGTTCAGCTTGAATACGGTCTTGACGAACTGCTGCCTAATCACCAGTTAACCCAAGCCCCTTTGCTTGCTCGTAAAGCGCTGTTTTGGATTAAAAACCAACACGCTGACAAAGAGTTAGGTGAAAGGTTGCGCCTTGCTCTGCAGGAGCTTGGTCCGGTATGGATCAAGTTTGGCCAGATGATGTCGACCCGACGTGATCTCTTCCCTGCGCACATTGCCGATCCGTTGGCGCTGCTTCAAGACCAAGTTTCTCCCTTTGATGGTCAGCTAGCCAGAGAGCAGATTGAGCTGGCGTTAGGTGGCCCTTTGGAAAATTGGTTTACCGACTTTGATATCAAACCACTGGCCTCCGCATCGATCGCTCAAGTCCATACCGCCAAGCTCAAATCGACTAACCAAGAAGTGGTATTAAAGGTTATCCGGCCAGATATTCGTCCGGTCATTGATGCAGATCTAAAACTGATGTACCGAATGGCGCGTATAGTCGCCAAAGCACTTCCTGAAGCACGTCGTTTGAAACCAGTTGAAGTGGTGCGTGAGTATGAAAAAACGCTCCTCGATGAGTTGGACTTACGACGAGAAGCGGCAAATGCGATTCAGCTGAGAAGAAACTTTGAAGGCAGCGATGAATTGTATGTTCCTGAAGTAATTACGGACTTTAGTAATGAAACTGTAATGGTTTCTGAGCGAATATACGGCATCCAAGTTTCTGACATAGAAGGCTTGAAGGCCAATGGCACCAATATGAAGCTATTGGCCGAGCGCGGTGTGAGTGTCTTTTTCACTCAGGTGTTCCGCGACAGCTTTTTCCATGCCGATATGCATCCGGGCAACGTTTTTGTTAACCCTGAGCATCCGGACAATCCACAGTGGATTGGTTTGGACTGTGGCATAGTCGGAACGCTGAATAGTGAAGACAAACGCTATCTGGCGGAAAACTTCCTCGCCTTCTTTAACCGTGATTACCGCCGTGTGGCTGAGTTACACGTTGAATCAGGTTGGGTTCCACGTGAAACGAACGTTGATGAGTTTGAATTCGCCATTCGCATTGTGTGTGAACCGATTTTTGCTAAGCCGCTGTGTGAAATCTCGTTCGGACATGTGTTACTGAACCTATTTAACACCGCACGCCGCTTCAATATGGAAGTACAGCCACAGCTGGTGCTGCTGCAGAAAACCCTATTGTATGTGGAAGGCTTGGGGCGTCAGCTCTACCCACAGCTTGATTTATGGGAAACTGCAAAGCCATTCCTTGAAGAGTGGATGATGAATCAAGTAGGGCCGCAGGCAGTGATTAATGCGGTCAAGGATCGCGCGCCGTTTTGGGCCGAGAAGCTGCCTGAATTGCCAGAGCTACTGTATGACAGTTTACGTCAGGGCAAGATGATGAATCAGCGTATGGATCAGCTCTATCAAGGCTACCGCACTACGAAACGTCAGCAGGCAACGGGGAAATTTTTATTTGGTATTGGGGCCACATTAGTCGTATGCTCGGCAATATTGGTCAACAGTGCGTATGAGCAGCTATCCATGGCAAGCGCTATCGGTGGTGTCACATTTTGGCTGCTCAGTTGGCGAGCTTATCGTCAATAGACGTTAAGCTATTGAAATGATTTGTTTAGTAAAACCCGAGGTATAGAAAATGGGTGGTATTAGTATTTGGCAACTTCTGATTATTGCTGTCATTGTTATTCTTCTATTCGGTACTAAGAAACTACGTGGTATCGGAGGTGATCTAGGTGGCGCAGTGAAGGGCTTCAAGAAAGCCATGAACGACGAAGACCCGGCGAAAAAAGACGCGGACTTTGAGCCAAAAAACATTGAGCAGCAGAAGACAGATGCTTCTGCTGAAACAAAGAAAGATAAAGAGCAGGCGTAACACGTGTTTGATATCGGTTTCTGGGAACTGGTATTAATATCTGTCGTCGGGCTGGTGGTTCTTGGTCCTGAGCGTTTACCTCATGCGATTCGCAGCGTGTCACGATTTGTCGGGGCGGCGAAAAACATGGCAAACAGTGTGAAAGATGAGCTTTCACATGAACTAAAGGTTCAGGAACTGCAAGAAAACTTGCGTAAAGCAGAGAAAATGGGGATGGAAGATCTGTCGCCAGAGCTGAAGTCTTCTGTTGAAGAACTCAAGCAAGCCGCGCAAGATGTGCAACGCCCATATGCGAGTAAAAGCGATTCAGCGTCTACCAACGTTGAAGCTGAAGTGGACAAACCGTCCGCTGCAGAAGCGAAACACTCCGCAGATGCGGTCGAGTCACTGGATGCCCAGCCGGTACCTCAGGCAGATAAAAAAGCCGAATAGTCTCGCATTAGGGGAGCTGCTGTGAGCAGCTCCTTTTCGATCTTTTAGAGTAGAGGTTTTCATGTCTTCTGTTGAGCAGACACAACCTTTGATCAGCCATCTGCTAGAACTGCGTAATCGTCTGCTACGAGCGATTGTTGCGGTTCTGGTGGTGTTTGTTGGCTTGATCTATTTCGCGAATGACATCTATGAGTTTGTCTCGTCGCCTCTCGTTGAGCGCCTGCCTGAAGGGGCGACAATGATTGCGACTGATGTTGCATCGCCATTTTTCACCCCGCTAAAGCTGACTTTAATCGCGTCAATTTTTGTGGCTGTGCCGTACATTCTTTATCAGGTTTGGGCGTTTGTTGCTCCCGGTCTGTACAAGCATGAACGACGCCTGATTATGCCATTGATGTTTTCCAGCTCGCTGCTGTTCTATTGTGGTGTGGCTTTCGCGTACTTCGTGGTATTCCCACTGGTCTTTGGCTTTTTTACAGCGATATCACTGGGCGGCGTAGAGTTCGCCACGGATATCTCCAGCTACCTCGATTTTGTGCTGGCGTTGTTCTTAGCCTTTGGTATTGCGTTTGAAGTGCCGGTGGCGATTATATTGCTGTGCTGGACGGGGGCGACGGATCCGAAAAGTTTAAGCGAAAAGCGCCCATACATTATCGTTGGCGCGTTTATCGTCGGCATGATGCTGACGCCGCCGGATATGATTTCGCAGACGCTGCTGGCGATCCCAATGTGCTTATTGTTTGAGGTCGGCTTGTTCTTTGCGCGCTTCTATGTGCGCAAGAATGACGATGAAGAAGAACAAGAAGAGGCCTGATATCAGGTTATGACATAAGAGAAAGGCTTGCCAAGTGGCAAGCCTTTTTTCATTACAGTTGGAATAGCTTAGTGGCGTTGGACGTGGTGATGGCATCGACTTGGTCGACACTGATGTCACGTAAATCAGCGACTCGCTGCGCAACCAAGGATGTGTATGCAGGTTCATTGCGTTTGCCACGGTGTGGTACTGGAGCTAGGTAAGGGCTGTCCGTTTCAAGAATGACATAGCCCATATCCAGAGACGGAATGACTTTGTCCATCCCGCCATTTTTAAATGTCGACACGCCTCCCAGACCGAGGTGAAAACCTAATCCATTGATCGCTTTTGCTTCTTCAACACTGCCGCCAAAACAGTGGAATACGCCAGACAACGAGCCATCTTGTTCCTGTTCAAGTAGCTGCAGCGTTTCTTCAATGGAGTCACGGGTGTGGATGACGACAGGTAGCTTCATCTCTTTAGCCCAGTTGAGCTGGCTGACAAACGCCATTTCCTGCTCGGCTTTATAGGTTTTATCCCAGTAGAGATCGATGCCGATTTCGCCCACAGCAATGAAGTTGTGTTTCTCAAACCAATGGCGAATCACCTGCAGTGTCTGTTCAACATTGCCATCGACATAACATGGATGAAGCCCCATCATAGAACGACACACCTGCGGATAGGCCGCCTCAGTTTTTAGCATCGGCTCAATTGAATCCAGATCGATGTTTGGCAGCAGGATTTTGTCTATCCCCTGAGCCAAGGCTCTCTCTACCACTTGGTCGCGGTCATTATCAAATTCGCTGGCATAAATATGGGCGTGAGTATCGATCATGGTTTGTCTCTGTAAAGCTGGATTGGCCAGAGTATACGGCAGTGTGAGCATTTGGTCATTTTTTGCATTTTTATCGCTTGCTGCTAGCGTCATTACTCAAGAGTGATATCATGCAAATCAAGCACTTTCACCACACAAGGAGAACAGAGTGTCAGTTTCCATTCAAGGTCAGTTCCCTGGCCGTCGCATGCGTCGTATACGTAAACATGACTTTAGTCGTCGCCTAATGGCTGAAAATCAACTAACGGCAAGTGATCTGATTTACCCAATGTTTATTTTGATGGGAAAAGACCGCCGCGAAACCGTTGACTCTATGCCTGGGATTGAGCGCCTGTCTATCGACCTGATGTTGGAAGAAGCACAATACTTAGCCAGACTCGGTGTGCCGGCGATTGCATTGTTCCCTGTGGTGAATCAGGACGCAAAAAGCTTGTGTGCGGCTGAAGCATACAACCCAGAAGGTTTGGTTCAGCGTGCGGTCCGTTCTTTAAAAGAGCATGTGCCAGAAATTGGCGTAATTACTGATGTGGCACTTGACCCATTCACAACGCATGGCCAAGACGGCATCATCGATGAAGAAGGCTACGTCCTGAATGACGCTACGACAGAAGTTTTGGTCAAACAGGCTTTGTCTCACGCAGAAGCGGGCGCTGATGTTGTTGCGCCGTCAGACATGATGGATGGTCGCATTGGCGCTATTCGTGAAGCGCTGGAAGAAGCAGGCCATATCAATACTCAGATCATGGCTTACTCTGCTAAATACGCGTCTTATTACTATGGGCCTTTCCGTGATGCAGTCGGCTCAGCGGGTAACCTTAAAGGTGGTAACAAGAAAAACTACCAGATGGATCCGGCCAACAGTGATGAAGCAGTGCATGAGGTCGCAATGGATGTCAACGAAGGCGCGGACATGGTGATGGTCAAGCCGGGTATGCCATATCTTGACGTGGTGCGCCGTGTTAAATCGGAACTGCAAGTCCCGACGTTTGCTTATCAAGTCTCGGGTGAATACGCGATGCACAAGGCGGCATTCCAAAACGGTTGGCTTAAAGAGCGTGAGACTGTGATGGAATCACTGCTTTGCTTTAAGCGTGCAGGTGCAGACGGTATCCTGACTTACTTTGCTAAAGATGTCGCTGAGTGGTTGGCAGAAGAAAATGCTCAGCCTGCTCAGTTTCTAAAAGACGCTGAATAACTCAGTTTACAAATATTAAAAGGCTGGCTTTTGCCAGCCTTTGTTGTTTAAGGAGAACCGATGAGTGTTGAGTATCGACTTGGAACACTAGAAGAGTGTGTTGAAATCGTCGCGACTATCAAAGAGTTCGTACACAAAGAAAGCGTAGAAAGCTTGTCCGAACGATTAGACGGTAAGCGACACCTCATTCAGGTGGCTGAAGAAAATGGCCAGCTACTTGGGTTTAAAATTGGATATGAAATCGACGAAAACACATTTTATAGCTGGTTCGGTGGGGTATCACCACTCGCTAGAAATAAAGGGGTGGCACAGAAGTTACTCGATTATCAGGAGATCTGGGTCAAAAAACACGCTTATTCTCAACTTAAGGTGAAATCCCGTAATCAATTTCCTTCCATGTTAAGACTCTTGCTGAGGAATGGTTATCTAATTGAAAAGTTTGAAGTAAAAGATCCCCTAGTCGAATCTAGAATTCATTTCGTGAAGCAGTTGTAGCACTGTCATAAAAATTAAATGAGATTTTTTCTCATTTAGGGGTTGACGGGATAAATGAGAATAATTATTATTTATCTCGTCTTAGAGAATAAGAGAAGTTCACAAGGACGTCGAGTTACCAGATTCAACTTGGAGACGGTGATGACACTGAACTTAATTGAACTTGCACTAGTTCTTTTTGACACGACATTGCTCACATTGCTTCCAGTGTAATTTATAGCTTTATGGCAAAGCTAACGATTCAATTGAATACGCTTTGACCCCTTTTTGCTAGGCGACATCGATACGATGTCGCTTTTTTTATGCCTGAAATCTGTGGTTGGATAAAAGGACACCAGTAGTCTTTTCCACAGTTGAGGATCGTTTCAAGATCGATCTATTTACGATCGATCTAATTCATTTGTTATATTTTTCAGTATCTTAAATTGTTTAATTACAGTTTTGTGACGATGTAAAGCGTTAGTGGATAAATAATATAAACAGAGTTATCCACAGTTGAGGTTGTGGTGTGAAAGATTATTCGCCAAATGTGTGAGTAGTGCATGCCGAGTTAAAATGGATCCACTGTCAGAGTCATGGCATTCTAGGCAGATCTTTTTTCTTTGGATGCTTAAAGACTATGGCTCGTATTCCTGACAACCCGTTGATTTTGATTGACGGCTCTTCTTATCTTTACCGCGCATTTCATGCTTATCCGGGCACTATGAGCAACGGTGATATCCCGACGAACGCTGTTTATGGTGTGGTAAACATGCTACGCAGTATGATGCGTCAGTTTGCCTCTGAGCGTATCGCAGTGGTCTTTGATGCTAAGGGAAAAACCTTCCGTGATGAGATGTATCCGGAATACAAAGCCAACCGTCCTCCGATGCCTGATGATCTCCGTTGTCAGATTGAACCTCTGCACAATGTGATTCGCGCAATGGGTTTGCCTCTGATCTGTGTTCCGGGTGTGGAGGCGGATGATGTGATTGGTACGCTCGCGTATCAGGCTTCACAAGCGGGGATGCCAGTATTGATCAGTACCGGCGATAAAGATATGGCGCAGTTGGTGGATGACAACGTGACTCTGATCAACACCATGACCAATGTGGTGATGGATCGAGAAGGCGTGATTGAAAAATTTGGTATTCCACCAGAGCTGATTATCGATTATCTCGCTTTGATGGGCGATAAAGTTGATAACATCCCAGGTGTACCGGGTGTTGGTGATAAGACCGCAACTGCATTACTGCAGGGTATCGGCAGTTTGGAGAAGTTGTACGACAATCTTGATGACATCGCACCGCTTGGGTTCCGTGGCTCGAAGACCATGGCGAAAAAGCTGGTCGATAACAAAGAAGAAGCGTTTCTTTCTTACGAGCTTGCCACGATTAAGTTGGATGTTGAGCTGGAAGAAACGCCAGACTCACTGCTCAAGGCCGAACCGAATACCGATGAGCTGATCAAACTGTATGGCCAGTTGGTGTTCAAATCTTGGCTCAATGAATTACTGGAAGGTGGTACGGGTGTTGTCGTGGCAGATGAAAAGTCCGGCGCAGCGTCGGGGGCTGGAGCCTCTGCCACAGCCAGCGAGATCGATACCTCTGCAGTGACGATTGATCGCAGCCAGTACGAAACCATTCTTGACCAACAGGCATTCAATACTTGGTTAGATAAACTCAAAGCGGCGGATGTCTTCGCGTTTGATACCGAAACCGACAGCCTCGATTACATGGTGGCGAATCTGGTTGGTGTGTCGTTTGCGACAGAAGAAGGCGTCGCTGCATACGTGCCTGTGGCGCATGATTATCTTGATGCGCCAGAGCAGCTTGATCGCGATTGGGTACTAGAGCAATTGAAGCCGATTCTTGAAGATGATGCTCAGGCGAAAGTGGGGCAGAATCTAAAATACGATGCGTCGGTATTGGCTCGCTACGGCATTGAGATGAAAGGCATTAAGCATGACACCATGCTCGCGTCATACGTTTACAACAGCGTGGGTGGCAAGCATGATATGGACAGCCTGGCACTGCGATTCCTTCAGCACAGCTGCATTTCTTTTGAGCAGATTGCGGGTAAAGGCAAGAAGCAGCTGACGTTCAATCAGATTGAACTGGAACAAGCTTCACCATACGCCGCAGAAGATGCTGATGTGACCCTCCGTTTACACAATCGCTTGCTCGCCAACATTGAGCAGGATGAAAAGCTGAAGACCATCTATGAAGAGGTCGAAGTGCCGCTGGTTCCCGTTTTATCACGTATTGAACGCACAGGCGTGTTGATTGATGACATGAAGCTGGCCGCTCAGTCGCAGGAAATTGCGTTGCGCCTTGATGAGCTGGAGCAGCAAGCGTTTGAAATCGCTGAGCAAGAATTCAATATGAATTCGCCAAAGCAGCTGCAAGCGATTCTGTTTGAGAAAATGGGCCTGCCGGTTGTGAAGAAAACGCCGTCGGGAACGCCTTCAACTAATGAAGAGGTTCTGCAGGAGTTGGCATTAGATTACCCGTTGCCAAAACTGATCCTCGAATATCGTGGCTTAGCGAAGCTCAAATCGACTTATACTGATAAGCTGCCGAAAATGATTAATCCTGAGACAGGCCGTGTCCATACGTCTTATCATCAGGCTGTAACCGCGACTGGCCGTCTATCTTCGACTGATCCTAACCTACAGAATATCCCAATCCGTAATGATGAAGGTCGACGTATTCGCCAGGCGTTTATCGCTCCACATGGTTACAAGATCATGGCGGTCGATTACTCCCAGATTGAATTGCGCATTATGGCGCACCTTTCAGGAGACAAAGCGCTGCTAGACGCCTTCCAGCAAGGAAAAGACATTCATGCAGCAACTGCGGCTGAAATCATTGGTGTAGACATCGAGCAGGTGTCAGCTGAACAACGTCGTCGTGCGAAAGCAGTCAACTTTGGCCTTATTTATGGCATGAGTGCTTTTGGTCTGGCGAAGCAGTTGGGTATTCCACGTGGCGAAGCACAGCAATACATGGATACCTACTTTGAGCGCTACCCAGGTGTGATGCAATACATGGAAGACACCCGCAGCGCTGCAGCTGAACAAGGTTATGTCGAAACCATCTTTGGCCGTCGTCTGCATCTGCCAGAAATAAAATTACGCAACGGCATGCGTCGTAAAGCGGCAGAACGTGCTGCGATCAACGCTCCAATGCAGGGGACAGCAGCGGACATCATCAAGAAAGCGATGTTATTGGTGGATGAATGGATTGAGAGCCAAGGTCAGGGTCGAGTGAAATTGCTGATGCAGGTGCACGATGAACTGGTCTTTGAAGTTCAGGAGTCAGCTTTAGCCGAAATTGAAAGTAAAGTACAAGAATTGATGGAATCCGCCGCTCAGCTGGATGTACCTTTGATTGCGGAAGCGGGTCATGGTGACAACTGGGATCAGGCGCACTAGACAAAAAATCGCCAAAATTGATTGAATAATATGAGCCAGCGCCCAATCGCTGGCTTTTTTTTGTTCCTAAAAAAGCAACCATTCAAAAGTGAGTATTGTAGTTTAATAAAATTTTAATGAAAAAAAATTACAAAAAGAGTTTTCATTTCTGACCAATTGTTGTACATTAAACGGCGTAGGGTACAGAGGTAAGATGTTCTATCTTTCAGACCTTTTGTTTCACGTTATTGGATTAGGCTGATTCAGCCGCCCCAGTCAGTATTTGACTGGGGCGTTTTTTATTGTGCTAAAGAAAATTTCAATACATTTCAAATCTTTATTGCTATTCTCATAGGTAATACAGCTTTAGCGGCTTCTCATTACCACATCACTTGTTCCTAATATTCACTATTCACAGCATTTGGTAACTCAGACCAATTTTGTAAGAAAACTTCAGTCACACTTTTATTTTTTTAAACAGAAAACCAAACCCGAACTCGCGCGCCTTGTTGGGTGTTAATAATGAATTTTTTCATATTTTTTAGAGTTTTATCGGTATAAGGGGTTGTTGGAGAGGGAAGTGGAAGAGGAAAAATCAGACGTTGCATTGTCTGCGGCTTTGAACAATCCTATTCGCATAATAATAACTACCTCCTATTTCTCTCCCGTTGCCCCACCAGGATGGTGGGGATTTTTATTTCTAAGCCTTTTCTTTTTCAACGTTACTCTTCAGGCACAAAAAAGCCCCACATGAGTGAGGCTGATTTCGATTGTGTTCTGTGCTTATTCTTGATCGTCGCTCTGCTGATCTTCGATAATCTCGTCAGTCAGCTGCGCTGCGACAGCAGGGGCAAACCACTCATCAAGTTTATTACGCAGTACGTCAACGCCAATGCCTTTCAGAGAAGAAAACGCGGCGACACTCACGTCGCCACCGAACCCAGCAGAATCCTTCTTGATCTTAAGCACCTGAGCTTTGCGCGCGCCACTTTTCAGCTTATCTGCTTTGGTAAGTAGGACCTGTACAGGGATGCCGCTGTCGACCGCCCAGAAAATAAGTTGCTGATCGAGGTCCTTCATTGGGTGGCGAATATCCATCAATACGACTAAACCTTTTAGACTTTGACGCTTTTGTAGGTATTCTCCGAGTGATTTTTGCCACTTCTTTTTCATTTCCAGCGGTACTTGAGCAAAGCCATATCCCGGTAGATCGACGATGTGGCAGCCATCGGTCACTTTAAACAGGTTGATTAACTGAGTTCGACCTGGTGTTTTACTGGTTTTTGCTAAACTTCTCTGATTCGTCAGTCGGTTAAGAGAACTCGATTTGCCCGCGTTGGAGCGTCCTGCGAACGCAACTTCGATACCTTCATCTTCAGGCATGTGACGAATATCAGGTGCACTGGTGATGAAATGGGTGTTTTGATAATGAATTTTTACGCTCACTGTTAACTCCATCTCGACTTTGTGTAGTCGATTGATTACTTTTTTGTGAAATTGTGTAAAATAACCGTGCTCGGCATAAGGTCGCCTATTGTACCATGAGTGGCAACTCTGAGTGGTACTGGAAGCTTGATAATTATAATGGAATGTCATGAAGAAATTAGCGCTAATCTTGAGTCTTTTAGCCAGCTGCTCTGTATGGGCCCAAGGCAGTATTGAAGCTGGTAAAGCAAAATCCCAAACTTGTGTTGCCTGCCACGGTGCTGATGGCAACAGTCAACTCGCAATGTACCCTAAGCTAGCAGGTCAGCATGCTAAATATATTGAGAAGCAGCTGAAAGACCTCAAGCTGGGTATGACCAGTGGTGGTAAGCAGGGTCGTGTTGATCCAGTAATGGGCGGTATGGCAATGCCACTGTCTGAGCAGGATATGAAAGATCTTGCAGCTTACTATGCATCACTACCAATTTCGCACAACACTACGCCTGAAAATGTAGTGGAACAAGGCAAAACCCTTTATACGGCGGGTGATGCTTCACGTGGTCTGACAGCATGTATTGCTTGTCATGGTCCTCGTGGTAACGGCACTGAGCTTTCAGGTTTCCCTAAAATTTCTGGTCAGCACGCTGACTACATTAAAGCTCAGCTAGTTAAATTCCGCGATGGCTCTCGTGCTAACGACATGAACGGCATGATGCAAGATATCGCAAAGAAACTGACAGACGAAGACATCGATACTTTGTCTAAATATGTTGGCGGCCTACACTAAGCCCTATTAAATACTGCCCGAGCAATGTTGTATTGAATGAGCCCAGACGAAAGTCTGGGTTTTTTCGTATGACACAGGTCACATCACCTTTTTGCTTATGTGGCTCCATGTTTCCCGAGCTTTTGTAAGAGATCGGCTATCTTCGCTTGTGCTCATTTCTTTGTGTTTTTTGTAACTATTTGAAAAGTAATAAAAGAAGTTTTGTGGGTAAAAAAAAGCCGTTTTTTTTCTTCAGGTGGATTGTTCAAAATTGGTCAATCGTTAAAGTGTACTCATCGGCAGGGCGCTGATACGGAATTTAGACCATGATGGTCTCCAAGGATGCAGGCGATGGATGCTTGGAGGTCTTAAAGGAATTTAGGTAAGCAGGAAGCTTACTGGATAGGGATGGTCGACTCGTCTAATGGTTTAGACAGCGAAAAGGATCAGGCTAAGGACTAGCCCAGATACGGGATGTAAACGGAAAGCCAAAATTCACCAGGACGGTGAAAAACAACACCTTTTGCAGGGAAAGCGCCAAAAACAAATGGAAATTTGATGCACGATAATCCGTGCAACACAGTTTCGCCGAAAGGCATTTTTAGAAAGCGATAGAATTATCTATCGCTTTTT
This sequence comes from Vibrio sp. B183, assembly GCF_000740665.1. Lineage (NCBI taxonomy): Bacteria > Pseudomonadati > Pseudomonadota > Gammaproteobacteria > Vibrionales > Vibrionaceae > Vibrio > Vibrio sp. B183. Next base: position 30,655 of record NZ_JPQB01000031.1, read on the forward strand.
TTATTTTCTAGCCCTAAACCACCTTCTTTAGAAGGTGGTGATCGTTCTGTTGGGCTTTGCCCGAAGAACGCTCATGTTCAAGATGTCCTCGTTTGCAACCAACAAATGAAGGAAATAACGAACATGAGCAGATATGAATCCGCTTCACACGTTTATCATCGGTGCCAATATCATATTGTTTGGACACCTAAATATCGACTAAAGATTCTGAAAGGAAATTTAGGCAAAGAGCT
>NZ_JPQB01000032.1:0-26703 GCF_000740665.1 Vibrio sp. B183
ATCTCTCATCTTCGCTTCGTTTAAGGAATCCATCATGACTACATCACAAGACCAGGAACAACAACTTGAACTCGAGACACGCAGCGCAGAAGAGACCACCGCTTTTCTCGATGAAATCGAAACCGAGTTTGACCCAGAAGTCGCGCTCGAGAAAGAGCAGCAAGACAAAGCGCAAAAGCAAAACGAAATCGACGCGAAACAAATGGCACTCGAAGCCACTCAGGAAGGCATATTGGTTGGTATGGGTATCGTCGATACCATGGTTAAAGAGTTCGTCGACCCACGTATGGAAATTGATGAGAGCAATGCGGTCTCGATTTCCCAGGCGGCCGCGCCGGTCATTCTCAAATACAACGTCAGCCCGCCGCCCTGGGCGGTAAAGTACAAAGAAGAGATAGCGCTCGGGATTGCGGTGCTTGGTTTAAGTGCTTCACTCTTTATGCAGCATCGACAGCTAAAGAAACTCGACCTCGAGGCCAAACGCGCCGAACTCGAGCGCGCCCAGCAGGAGCAATCCGAATCAACACAGCACTAAGGTGAGAGTTATCACACTTAAGGCACATCCAAAGCATTTAATATTAGGCATCTAAGGCACATAAGCCAGTACCACTAAGGCCGTCCACTGTTGGACGGTCTTTTTATTGGGGGAAACCTTGGAACCAATCAACAACAATAACAAACTCGATAACCATCATGCTTATGTCGTCGGCATGTCAGGCTCGGGGAAATCGTCCCTGGCGAAAAAGCTCTTGATTAAGCCCACCGACCAGGTGGCGATATACGATCCGAAACGTGAATACGATGGCCTCTTGCGCGGTCGCAAGATTCGTGTCTACACACACCTCAAAGCCTTTGCCCGCGCCCTACTCGCCGGCCGTGACACGCGCCAGGGCTTTAAGATTGCGTATCGCCCTGGTGAGCCGTGTGCGAAAGACTTTGATTTGTTCTGCCGAGTGGTCTGGGGCTGCGGTGACGGCATGCACAAGAAACCGCTCAAGGTCATTTGTGAAGAAGTCGCGGAGAACTCGACCGGCGCCGGCAAAGCCACTGGCTACCATGGGAAACTGCTTCGCCTGGGCCGCTCGTACAACATCCACACCATTAATCTGTTTCAGCGTGGCCAGGAAGTGCCAAAGACCATCATCGATAACTGCGAATATGGCTATGTGATGCTGACCAAGACGCCTAAGAGTCGTCGATACCTCGAAGACCTCACCGGCATATGTGCCTTAGAGCAGGGAAAATTGCAGCGCTTTGAGTATTTCTGCCAGGTCGGTGTTGAGGTGGAAAAAGGCAAGATTCGCTGGTGATGTGTGAAAGCCATCACGCTTAAGGCACATCTAAGCCATATCGGGGTTAGGCATCCAAGGCACTTATCGCGTTACCACTAATACCGCTCACTAACGAGCGGTATTTTTTGGAGAACACATGATTAAAGTGAACGCGAAAAACGTGATGGTGATTGGCCTTGTGGCGTGTGTCGTCGCGGCTGGCGTGGTCTGGGCATCGAACAACGTTGATGCTGTTGAAGACGCAATCGGCGATTAAGGAGCACGCATGATTTCTGTAATGAAACTGAACTCCTTCACCGGCGCGGGTTACGGCGAAAAAGCCTCTTTGGTGCTGCCAACCGGCCCAACCTATGAAGAAATCTTCCTGGAAACCAATTTGCTGCCTGAGCAAATCACTCGAGTAACCATCACCTTAAACGGCGATGAGATTGTCGTTCTGGATGGCAAGCTGATGAAGATGCTTGAAGCCTACAAAGGCATGCCGGCGGCGGATGGGTTCTATCAAATCCCACTGGCGGATATCACGGCCAAGACCAAAAACGGCATGCGCTACACCGCCCTGGTGACGGAAAAAGGCGACAACATTCTGCTGGAAGTGGAAATTGCGCCGGCACCGGAGAACTCGCCAGCGGTGCAGATTAAAGGCCATGCCTCGGTATCACCGGCGCAAGCCGCGCGCATTGTCGTGCCGCAAATCAAGAAACAAACCATGCAAGCCACGGCGACCGAGAACGAGTTCTTAGACCTGGTCTCAGGCCCGCTTTTGCATGTACGTCGTATGCACTTTGTCAGCGACAAGATTAAGAGCGTGGAACTCTCTCGCGACTACATCCGTGAATACGACTCGACAGCCGTGGTCGATGTCATGCGCGCCAAGCGTAACCGCCGTTTCTGGCAATCGGGCTTCTACCATTTCGATCCGATTATGCGCGGCTACTACCTGGACGAGCTGATGCCGACTGTGCACCAACATGAGCTGAAGTTCACGGTGAAAACCAGTGAGCCGTGCGGGACCATTCCAATCATTGTCGAATCGGTGAACGTGGTGCGCCCTGACCTGGTGAACGGCTAAGGGGGCGTCTATGTCATTTTTTGATGACCTCGGAAACTTTGGCAGCGGGATGCTCGACTCGGTCGGTGAAGGCTTTAACAACCTCATCACCAACGCGACCACCCCTACTCAGACGGTCAATCCCAACACGCAAAAGCAAGTGTCCCAGGAAGCGGATAATCATGGCAATGCCGTGACCACGCCGCAAAGTGCCAGCGGTACCACCGTGCCGAAATGGGCCCTGTATGGCGCCGGTGCGTTCGGGGTGACCTTGCTCGGCGTGGGCCTGATTGCGCTTGCCAACAACAAGTAAGGAGCCGACATGCCTTTAGTGGTTTTAGTGCCTTTAATGGCAGGCGGCCTTGGCTTTGGGGCGGGATTTTGGACGGGCTCAAGCGCGACCAAACTCTTAAAACTGGGCGTGGTAGCCGGTGGCGTGTCTTCCTGGCTGCCTTGGGTAGCACTCACCGTTGTCGGGGGGCTGCTGGTATGGAAAAGCGCATGACCATCAGTTTTATTGGCCCGACTCGCCCAGACCTACGCTATCACTTAGAGCAGCTTAAACCCGCGTTTACCGGCTCAGAGTGTGCCAAAGCAGAATGGCTGGAAATGGTCGAACGTGTTCAGTCTGGACAGGCTGGCCTTTACCTGGTGAAAGCCAAAGGGGTCTTACTTCGCTTTGTGGGGCGCGTCATCGATGGCGCGTACCACATCAACGCGATGACCGGCACGGGTTTGCACCTGGCGGCGCCACTGATTATTGAGCGCTGCCAGGCCATGGGCTACACCGCCATTACCTACAACGCCTATCGCCCTGGTATGGGCAGGCTCCTCACTGGCTTTGGATTCGAACTCGACAAGATTGAATCCAATCAGGAGCGCAGTTACATCCTGAATCTAGGAGGCGCCCATGGGTAAAGGCGGAAGCAGTAGCAGCAGTAACACCACCCAAAACACCAACGTCAACGGCACGAACGCCGTCAGCGGTGACAATCTGGGCGTCTTGGTCGGTGGTGTGAACAAATCAACGATTAACGTCACCGCCACGGACCACGGCGCGGTAAAAGCCGCTTCTGAAACGGCCAAAGCCTCACTGGAGTTTGGGCGAGACGCGCTTAAGTCCAATGAGCACGCCGTGGACAAAGCGTTAAAAATGGGTGGTGACAGCATCACTAAGGCGCTCAACTTTGGCGAAGAATCGATGAAAAACGCCATGGGGGTCAGCCGTGAATCACTGGATAAGATGGAGAACACCTCACTCGGGGCCATCAATGCGGTGAAAAGCATGGCGGCGCAATCCAATGAGAATGCCCGAACCGCGATTGCGATGGCCGATAAAGCCAAAGCGCATGAGCAAACCGGCAACACGCCCGAGATGACCAAAGTCGTGTACGCCGCGCTCGGTGTCACCGTGATTGGTCTGGCGGTCATGGCCTACAGGGGGAGTCGATGATTTTACAACCTGGCGAAGTCAAACGCATCAGTGTGGCCCGCTATCGCTGGCTGATTGTTCGTGAAGCCTCGGACTATTTCTTTGTTCAGAGTGACAACAGCGAACGTACCCGCATCGATGCCGGCGACAAACTCAACATTGATGAGCTCAACGAACTCGAGCTCAGTAACCCGCGCACCACCCCAACCCATGTGGTGTATCAGCTGACCGAGCGAGAGATTGAAACCACGCCACCGGTGAACCTTAAAGTGGCCGACGCTATGGCGGTCACTGAAGTGCGAACGATTGTGAACACGCGGGAAGTCAGCCCGCAAAGCTTCACTTCAGCGGCGCACGTCGACATTGAGCCAGGACAAAGCAAACGGCTTTGCCAGGCGTCGGCCAGTCGCAAAGAAATCGTGGTGCAGAACATCAGCACAAGCGAGTGCGAAGCCATGCTAGGCGGACAAACCGTCTCAGCCGTCAATGGCCTGTCTATTCTTGGCGACCGACAATCGCCAGGCGGGATAACGCTTAATGGCGGTGGAGAACTGTGGGCGTTTAACAATGGCAGCGGCCCGTTAAAGCTGGCCGTTTTGGAGGTGCACAATTAGTAGCTTTATGCCCCGTCGCGCTCGAGCATTCGATCCGCTGACGGAACACTTAATGAACCTGCAACCTGAACAAGTCGACGCCCTGGAAATGATGCGGGGCGTCTACAGCAATCAGATTGCTTTGAGTGCCGCCCTTTTAGGGTTACAGCGTCACTCTATCACTGACCATCATGACTTTTACGGTCTGGCGGAAAGCGTCACGGCAAACACCTTGCCCCGCTTCCAGAGCGTGAAAGCTGAACTGGAGACACAACCTCTATGAGTGAAAACAACTTTTCGGCCATCAGCCAAATGGTGACCGAAGCGCGCAGCTTACTCGATACCATCAAAGGTGGCGCCATCAGCACCATGCAAACGCAGTTTGATGCGCTCAAGCAGGCGTTTTCAACGGATACACAACAAGCACTGAGTCAATTTCAAAATGCTTCTAACGCTAGAATTGCGCAGCAAGACCAAGCGCTGAAAAACGCCATTGAACCAATCACAGGCAAGCTGGCCACCCTTGCCCTTTCACCCAATCAGACCATGACGGTGGAAGATGGCGCCACCATTCCCAAAGGCTTTGCGGTCAGTAGTCTGGTGACGCTGGAAAAAGTGGACACCATCCACAAAGACCCAGCCAGTCGATCAAGCGCTCAATTGCAAATATTGAGTGATATGGAAACCGACATTCGAGAGGAATACCTCGATTTCGATGTCAGAAAAACAGAGCACTACATACGATCATTCAATGTGTTTCGTGTGTCCTGGGACTTGCCAGAAGGCACAAACATGAACGGTTCACATTGGACACTGTTCCCTGGTCCCATCGCTTTGTCTGGGATGATTAGTGGCGCGGCCTTCATCAAACTTGAGGAAGGACTGGCGAACGGGGGCTTAATGGCCTCATCGACATTGGGTAAATGGAAATTCAGTCAATTCACTCACGGCGGCTACTTCGGTGGCTACATTCATGCGCATCCCATTGCCCGCACTCGAAAGGGTTCTTTTCTTATCGCATTGCCCGTTTTGTTAACCGGCTATCTCGATCACCCAAACAAAGCATTCTTCTTAGAGGGACTGTATAAATAATGGAAATCAACTACGACGAAACTATGCACCCTGAGTGCAGGCTCGAGCAGCTTCGAGAAGCGCGAAAGCCCCTGCTTGCTGAAGCGGATTATCTGGTCAATCTGGCGTTAGACAATGGTGTCGATATTGCGCCATTTCGCCAGTATCGCCAACAACTGCGCGACATTACCCAAACTCAAAACACGCTAAAGGATGTGGTATGGCCTCAAAAACCGTCATTGCCGCAAGCGTCGTCTTAATCGGAGGCCTGGCCTATATGACTTATCGTAAATCATTGCCTCGCGGTGTTCGCAATAACAACCCGCTGAACATTCGAGAATCAGAAAACGATCACACGCAATGGAAAGGTGAAAGCCCGCTAGACCTGAACAAGTCGTTTGAAGAGTTCACCCACCCTGTTTACGGCTTTCGTGCCGGTGCGCGTGTGCTTCGCAGTTACTACCGCCAAGGCTACAAAACACTGAGCCAAATGATCCACCGGTTCGCCCCGCCAAACGAGAACGACACCGGCTTATACGTGAAACACGTCAGCCAGTGGACCGGCATTGGTGAGAACCAAATCGTGGACGTGACCGACCAGGAACTGTTAGCGAAATTGCTACACGCCATGAGCCGCAAAGAAGTTGGCAACTATTACGGCATCAACATGGCCCGTGAAGGGGTTGCCATGGCATGACCAAGCAGGACGTGAAGAAAATCGCCATTACAGTCATAGGCGGCGTGGCCGCTGCCTATGCCATCAAATATCTGAAAAGGAACAAACTATTATGAAGAACCTACTCTCTAAAATCGACATCAACATCGATGAGCCATCGACGAAAAAAGGCATTGCGTTAATTGGCTCAGGTGCGGCTCTCGCCATGGGCCACCCTGAACTGCTCACGGCCAGCATCACTGAATCCGGTGTGCAATACGGCGGCTTAATCGGTACGGCCGTGCCGGTCGCACTCGGTATCTGGGAAACGATCCGAAAAGAGTTCTAAGCATGGTGGAATACCAAACGCTGCTACTGGCCGCGGTAAATGCTTTGTGTTGTGGCGTCGGTCTCGGCGTCACACTCAAAACTGACATTCGCTGGTTAAGGTTGATGATGGAAAAGCTCGAGGAACGCGTCACCAAACTCGAGGATAGAGTATGAAAAAGAATGTCAGCACCGCCCTATTTTTCATTGTCCCTGGTCTGCTTCTTACGTCCTGGTATGCGTATGCCAGGACAAAACCTCGAGACAAGCTTACTCAAGTGCCTGCACCACGTACAAATCCGCTACCCAATTTAGATAATCTAATTGATCATTTTTGATCGTTAATACGTATGAATATATAAGCGTAGCTTAACGTGCTTAATGCAGTTATTGAACACCTTTCAATATAGGTTGATGTTAATTAATAGCTTGAAGTGATAGTTAGGTAATTAGCTGATTTGATTGAGCTATAAGCGATTGGTGCTGCTACAATTGATTAAAATAAAGTACATATAAAGAGAAACGTCTATGGCTATGATTCTGGAACTATTTCTGATAGTGATTCCTCTCCTTATCATCTTTGCTGTATTTAGCGAATCAATGCCGGCACGGCTAGCTAACTATACACTTAGGCTGAGTCTTGTGTTTTTAATGATTGAGCTGATAATCAGTTGGCTAAAAGTCTTTAGTCTTATTTCCTTAGCCGACATTGATTCGATTTTCATAGGAGATGATTGGTGGAACTTACTTGCAGGGCCAGCAGTGTTCTTACTGTATATCTATGTGATGACAGAGGTCTCTATCTATGAATCCAGGCACAAACCCGAGGAAAACGAGAAAGGCCAAGTTACATAACTTGGCCTTTTGGTTTTGAACGTCGGATGCCAGGAGGTTTTTTAATCCTGTACCTCTTCTTTTTTTTTCTTCTGAACTGAATCACATTTGATGTTGTTTTCAAGCTCACTCGAATATCTAACTCCATCAAATCATATGCTGTCAGTTCTCTGCCACCTGGTGTAATGAGTTTATCGCCTCTTACTTTAAACCCGCGCCAAGGTTTAGATGTAGGCAAATATCCACGATGCATGATCAACAGCAGCCTTACCACTGCAAGCGGCCATTTCCCCGTTTTCTGCCAGTTCTTGACGGTTTGAGGCGTTACTCCAAAGTAATGTGCCGCTTCTTTATGATCATCAAAATGCCAAATCAGCAAGTCTTTAACTTGGTTAATGTATAGATCGTGGTTGAATAGCTCTTCTTTTATTCTTCTTTTCATGTGATCTTTGTCTCATTATGATAAATGGGGCAAAAATCATATTTTTCATGTAGTTGAGTGGCAATTAATCGTAAGTCGCGCATTTAAATCACTTTTGTGTTTTGTGACAAACTTATAAATTGTCTCCCTGTTTCATAGTGTTCAAGTATTCAGTAAATCAATCTATTTCACATAAAACAGAATAATGCTCACTAATGGTGTAAGCAATATGTACGTTGTTAGAGTTTGATATTCAGACACATGGCCAATAATAAATCCTACCTATTCAGTAGCTATGATTTATCGTCTACAACTAGTATGAAGCAATGCTCTTATGAGAGAATGCGCTTTGATTGTTAAGTTATCCTAATTGGTTCCTCTGTGAAAAAGCTTATTACTATACTCCATACACTTCTTTTTGTTGGCTGTAGCAACACTCCTCAACTACAACCAAATTTCATAGAGAATGTTGAGTATGAGCATGTGATTGGTGAGCCGAACTTAGATGGTAAAAAGATAAGCTTTACCTATACACGTAAAGATGAAGTTGATAGGAAAATTGTATTGAACGTTGATGCTGAGCCAATAGAAATGAGGTTTCGCCTCTGCGAACATAACGGTGAATATGAAAACCTGAGTCAAGGCGTTATTAATGAGATCAATCAACAGGCAGTCGATTGTAACTCTTGGTTCAAACTAGTCCCATTGGAAAATGGCAAATACTCAATTTCTTATGAGCTGAACTTGTTATTGGGTTTTCAAGTTGAGAACATTAATAGCCATTTTGTCTACGTGCCTATAAGAAAGAAACTTGCTCAATACCGCGCTATATATAATCCCAGCTCTGTTATGAGCCCTTTAAAGCGATACGAAAATGAAGCTATCGTAGAATCTACAACGGTCGAAATGAAGTTATAGATTCTGGGATCATTGGAGATCTTGTTTGATCTGGCTAATATGACTCAAGTGTGAGTTCCATTGGTATGTCGACCATGCCGCCACGGCTTCTTACATCATTAATACGTTTGAAGCCAAAGCTTAGATAAACATGTTCGGCATTAACTGCAGAGTTAACGGTAAAAGATGTAACTTCGACTCTTGTTTTTACATCTGACATAGCGGTTTCCCATAGTTTTCGTGATAGCCCCTGCCCTTGGTACTCATCAGAGACAAACAAATGATAGAGATGGGTTTCTTCACGCATGCCAATCACTCCAACAATCGTACCATCACTTTTTTCAGCGACGTGGTATCGATAATCGCTTTCTTGGTATTCACGGATCTTCTCTGGTGCCATCGAATCCAACAGTACAACTCGAACTGACTCTTCGCATGTTGGGCAAACATATTTGTCCGTAAGTGGCGTAATAAGCTCACTAATTGATTTAGAGTATTCCACTCCCGCTTTCTTAATGTAGATAGCCAAAACTTTACCTTCGAAATTTGAAATCTAATCGGAACCATCAAATCAACAATTGAAAGAGATTACAACTCTCCATTAAACATATCTGAGCAACAATATGTGACATTGTCACAACAATAGATATTGAATGTCCCTTGGTTGATTAAGGCAACCTAAAAGCTTACTAGCTACGAACACTGTTACTTTCAGAGTACAAATGGTAGTTCTTCAATGCTTGATCGTTAACTTTCACATATCTACTTCACTATACACTCCCTTGTGACAGTATCACCAAACAAAATAATATCTGGCGTCATAGTGAGCGCTTACAGACATACTACAATGTCCTGTAATATAATTACATTTAACTTTTAAGGCTTTATTTGGTAAGGATATAACTCTGTCATAAGTGGTTGTATATCAAGGGGAATGTTTGATTTTCTACTCTTTTGTTTTGTTTGTGGTTGGCTTACGATCTTGTTTTTTATTGAGAATTAAGCAGTGCGTTTAGGCGAAATATTTGCTTCAGACATAAAAAAAGAGAGCAGTCTCCTGCTCTCTTATTCTCGATTCATTTTCATTAGTCGTTTTGGGAGGTTTTCTTCCTGATGTCCTCTGCGACGATTTTAATGGCTTCCGCGGTGCTTATTCCCTGCGCCATCAGTTCTTGGATTTTTTCGACGGCTTTCTGTTGTTCCTCATGAGAAAGAGGCGGAAAATCATCTAGCATAAAAAAGGCTCCTAACAAAAATTAGGAGCCGACTATATTACGATTCAATGCGTATCGCCAGAAATTCTAGTAACTTCCCAAGAAGTTTATATAAGCGCCCATTGAATTCTCGTTGGTATAACTTGCACCAATATCCATCTGGAAAAGGTTTAACGGTGATAAGCCAATACCTGCAGTGATGGTGTCGTCTAGGTTGTCATAGGCGAGATTACGTCGCCACCCTGCCCTTAACTTAAGTTGACGCATAATATCGATTTCACCGCCGACTCTGACATATTGAGTATTATCATTGAAGTTCGTGTAGCGTTCGTCTTCATTGATGTCGTAATCGACGCTTAATGTTGCGTAATCCGCGACTAGTCCCATACCCACGGTATATTGAGGTCTCATCTGATAAGCATATGAGTTTGTAATGGTTCTGCTTTCTGTGTAGCCTGCACTAGACGCTGCCTGAGATGTAACAGTGGTAGACAAAGTCTGTGTTTGAATATCTCTACTAACTAGATTCGTTGCTGCAACTCCAACTCTAAATGGCCCTCTAAACCATAAAAAACCAGCATCCATATTAAACATGGTTTCGCCGGTACCATTATCTCGGACATCTTTAATGTCGTAGTTGTTTAGATTCGCACTGTAGACATAGGTGTAGATACGTTGAATTTTAGGTGAAACGCCAAAAGAAATATGTTGGCCGAGGAAGGTTTGATACTTAGCCAGAGAAATCCCGACTTCTGCGACACCAATAGCAACGGCGTTAACTGCACTTAGCTCAGCATTTACTACGGTGTTTAGATCCGAATCTGGCGTACTTGCACCATCGTAAATATCCGGTTGAGCAAAAGACTCAGCGTAAGCTTTGCCGAAAAAGTTAGCAGCAATAAAACTGTTTGGAATTGCGAATGCTACTGCACCACCAATTTCAAGTTTGGCTACATCTCCCTTTAGTGCATCTAATGAAGACTGAAGCTCACTCACATTAACACTATTAATATCTTTTAGAGCACTATCGATAATGCCAGACACTTTGTCTAAGTCATCAACCATATTATGCTCATCATTGTAAGCTAAGCCAAATGAAGGGATGATCATCCCTACATCGTCATTGCGTCGATAAATCGCTGTAATTGCCGGGTTGTAAAAAGGCGCTGTTAAGAAGTTTGCAGAAACAACCCCAACTCCACCCATTGCGTCGCCTCGTGCTTCAACTGCATAGGTGGCTGCGTATGAACTTGTGGAAGCCAACGCAATAGACAACGATAAGATTTTTATTGAATTTTTCATATCGATATAAACTTTCTGATCCCTTGTGTTTATATCGCCCTATTGTGTCCTAACTTTAATTATTCCTCTATAGAAACGTCGTATGTTTTACTAATTATTTGGGACTGTTCAACAATTATTGGGCCTTGCCATCTTTGATGGGTCATCGACACTGCTAAAACGTATCGACCAGGATCAACAGGATTAGGCTCTAATGCAGTTGGATAATCCGATTCATAGGTTGCTCCCCACACTTTGTTATATTGGCCATCAACGTAGTCATAAAGTGCTGTGTCGAGTTTAGGTAGTGGACAATGAGAGTTTAACAATGCGTTGCGTTCAACTCGCCATTGATCTTTAGACTGCCAACGTATAGTCACTTTGGCTTTCGGTTCTCCAAAGACTAGCCAAGAGCTCCAAGATGTTTGGTCTTTCGCCGTTACATCTAGCCGGTATAAACCCATTGGAATCTTGCTATTGAGGTTATAGCGTTTGACGTATGATTTTACTTCGTCGTCAGTTTCCGCAAGTGCGGCAAATGAATTGTCTGTCGAAATACTTTTTTGTACCCAACGGGTTAAGGAAATATCAGCAACATCTTTTCGGGAGGCAACTTCGATAAGTGCTCGGTAGGAATCTCGACCAGGACTTTGTGTTTCGATAGCACGCACAGTCACTCCCTTGATCCAATCAGGAAGTGGTTTTGAATCTAGGCCCTTGCCGCAATCAACTTGCAGAGATTGCTGAAATAGTTCGTTTAAATGAGGTGAGATCGCCCTATTCTTTTCCTGCTGCCAAACTTCTATCAACGACGAAAACATCGCCGGTAAATCATCATTGAGCAGGTACCTGTGAGCTTGTGTAAGAGGTGAATTACTCTCAAACCAAGGAATGTTAGCGGCTGTAGCAGGCGTGCTGAGTAGCACGCCTATTAGTAAGGCTTTGATTTTCATCAGGCTTTCATTTTGTAACCAACGCCACGTAGCGTTTCAATCTCAAGCCCAGGTAACTTCTGACGGAGTTGAAGCACGTGAGTATCAACGGTACGGGTTGTTGGGAAATGGTTATAGCCCCATACGTGATCGAGTAGTTCGTCACGGGTAAAGACTCGTCCGAGGTTACTTGCCAAAAACAGTAACAAGTCAAACTCGGTTCTTGTTAAAGTAATCGATTCGTCTTTGTAGAAGACTTCACGAGTGGCTTTATCGATAACAAGGTGCTGAGTTTTGACCTTGCTGTCATCCTGCGCATCAGATTCAGGTGCGCGTAGCTGAGCACGAATACGGGCGAACAGCTCTGCTTCAGCAAATGGTTTTGTCAGGTAATCATTCGCTCCCGCATCAAGGCCTGTAACCTTGTCTTTAACGGTTACTAGCGCCGTTAGCAGAATGACTGGTACATCTTTAATCGCTTTCCATCCAACTAGGTGTTCCACTGAGTCACCATCTGGCAACTGACGATCCAGAATCACTAAGTCAGCCTTTTCCCAATATTGCTCTACATCAGCAATCATTTCAGCGTGAAAACACTCATATCCTGCTTGTTCCAGGCTTACTAACAGGCCATCGGCCAGATTTTTGTCGTCTTCAACAAGAAGCAGTGTCTGTTTCACAAGGTATCTCCAATATAAACGTTGTAGGTGGACCTATAAGGGACATTTTTCCGCCCATTCTTCCAACCATAGATTCAACGATAGTTAAGCCTAAACCAAGACCAGCTTTGCTAACAAAAGGCTTACGTAATTGTCGCCAATCTTTTTGAGTTAGCTCACCTTGGTCTATAACCTTAACGGTAATCAAATTGTTATCAGTGCTAACATCCAGCACTATCGGGGCAACGCCGTATTTTGTGGCATTGCGGATCAGGTTATCGATACAAGTTCCCAACCAATAGACATTGAGCTTTGCTGCTACGTCTTCATTGATCGTAAACTCAATCTTTCCATGAAATTCTTCTTCTACTTTAAACTCTAACCACTCTTTGACGGACGGTACCCATTCCGTCGCCAGTGGCTTATTGTCTGACTGTAGATAGTCTTTGCTGGCTTCTGCCAGCTGTCTTAAACGACGAGAGTCTTCACACAGCCTTCTGAACTCGTCATAAACAGACTCCGGAAGTTTCTCGAATTCACGGCGAAATCCTTCCACTGTTAAAGATAGACTCGCGATCGGGGTCCTAAGTTCATGTGTGAGTATCTGAAGAATCAACATTCTGCTCTTCATCTCTTGTCTTTTGGTGTTCCAGCGATATACGGACCAGCCAAGTACCAGCAAAATATTGGCTATAACCAGCACTACCATGCTGATTCGCAATATCTGAGAGTGGTCCTCTACATCCCAACACAGGTTGCCTCGTTGTACAAAACAACTGTTTGATTCACTTTTTAACTGAACACTCAGCCCTGCATCGTCTGCATTTGTTTTCCATACACTCTCTGGAAATACTAAGTAACTGTCATTTTGGCGAAGCCACATTTCACCTTGTTCAAGAAACATGCTTGACCCCGAAAGCAAGGCGAGAATCGTTTCTTCGTTCATGCGTTGTAGGCGACCAAGCAATGTTGCTCTTGGTGCCAACGGACGCTCTTTTATATGCATGTACTGCTGCAGCTGTTCCTGCCTTTCAGGATGCAGAGATACATAACGCTTTGCATAAGTACCGCCGCCTGGATGAATTAATCCACTGCGGGCAAACCACTTCGCACTCAGTTTTGTCCCTTTACACACGGCTCTCGTAAATACGAGAGGTTCAGTAATTAAGGGGCTTAGAGGCAGTTTTCCGGTACAGTTTTGTGCAAGTTGATAAAGACGTTGAATATCACGCAGTGGATATGATGACGTCTGAGGCAGCATTGAATCTGGCGTAATTAAACGGGTCGGGTAATCCGACTGCATAATACGAATATCATAAGATGCACTGAATTGGTCCTTGCTAAACGAATCAACAAACTTATCGATTCGCTCCGGCAGCGAATTTGCGCTAGCACTGAAGCTAAAGATTGCCGTACATACTGTTAATATATTGAAAGCCGTTTTTATCAATGCAAAAAATCTATAAATCAGTAGGTTAGATTTAGAGTAAAGCATTATCGCAAAAATATAAATTTCAAATGTAATATTGGTGTCAATAATGCTACTCAGAAAACAAAAGAAGCCAGCAATTGCTGGCTTCTTACTTAGTTAAATCATGTTACAGGGCTTTCGAAATAGCGTCTACACTCTCTTTCGCATCGCCAAATAGCATCTGCGTATTGTCTTTGAAGAATAATGGGTTTTGAACTCCAGCGTAACCCGTGTTCATTGAACGTTTAAATACCACTACGTTCTTCGCATTCCAAACTTCTAGTACGGGCATACCCGCAATTGGACTGTTTGGATCTTCTTGCGCTGCTGGGTTAACAGTATCGTTCGCACCGATGACCAGAACTGTGTCGGTTTCTTCAAAGTCCTCGTTGATCTCATCCATTTCTAGAACGATATCGTAAGGCACTTTTGCCTCTGCCAAAAGCACGTTCATGTGCCCTGGTAGTCGACCCGCGACAGGGTGAATACCGAATCGTACTTCAACGCCTTTCGCTCTTAACTTCTCAGTGATTTCGTGCACTGGGTACTGCGCTTGAGCCACAGCCATTCCGTATCCTGGTGTGATGATGACTGACTTAGAGTTTTTCAGCATGTCAGCGACTTCATCTGCCGTTGATTCGCGGTGTTCACCGTGATCCACATCGCTCGAGATTGAAATTTCCTGACCGAAGCCGCCTGCGATAACACTAATAAAGGAACGGTTCATCGCTTTACACATGATGTACGAAAGGATCGCACCGGAAGAGCCAACCAAAGCACCTGTAACGATGAGTAGATCGTTTGCAAGCATGAAACCAGCTGCTGCGGCTGCCCAACCTGAGTAAGAATTAAGCATTGATACGACGACTGGCATATCCGCACCACCAATTGATGCCACTAGGTGGTAGCCAAATGCAAATGCAATCAATGTCATCACAATAAGCGCAAACATGCTTCCGTCGGCATTGACGAAATGTAGCATTAGTAATGTTGAAACAACAACGGCTGCTAGATTTAGCTTGTGTTTGTGTGGAAGATTCAAAGGTGACGAAGAAACGATACCGCGTAGCTTACCAAATGCTACAACAGAACCTGTAAAGGTAACGGCACCGATGAATACGCCGAGGAAGACTTCAACGAGGTGAATTACATGCTCAGCGTGGGTTGCCGCTTCTGGTGCATCTAGATAGCTGTTGTAACCAACAAGCACGGCTGCCATACCCACAAAACTGTGAAGAATAGCGACCAATTCAGGCATTTCGGTCATTTCCACTTTCTTCGCGTAGTGGATACCAATAGTGCCACCAATCGCCATTGCGATAACGATCCAAACAAAACCTTGAGATTCAGGGCCAAAGATCGTTGCGATCAAAGCGATCGTCATACCGGCGATGCCGTAATAGTTACCAGACTTGGCAGATTCCTGCTTAGATAAACCAGCCAGACTTAAAATAAAGAATAATGCAGCAACAATATAAGCTGCTTGTACTAATCCTGCAGACATTCTCGTTACTCCTTAATCTTTACGGAACATTTCAAGCATGCGTTTGGTAACAGTAAAGCCACCAAATATATTTATGCTTGCAATTAAAACAGCGATAAACGCCAGGAAGGAAACCACACCATTGCCCTGCCCAATCTGTAGCAGCGCACCTACCACGATAATGCCTGAGATTGCATTAGTTACAGACATAAGAGGAGTGTGCAGCGCATGGGTGACGTTCCAGACTACGTAGTAGCCTACAACACATGCTAGAACGAAGACGGTAAAGTGAGAAAGAAATGTTGCTGGAGCAACGGATGCTATCCATGCAAATGCACCAACACCAACCGCTAGAGCAGCCAGTTTCTTAACCGGAGAAACGGGTTCTTCGACTTTTTCTTCTGCTTTTACTGGTTCTGATGGTTTTTGCTCAGGCTGAGCCGATACTTTAATTTGTGGTGCAGGCCAAGTGACTTCACCTTCTTTAATAACGGTCACGCCACGTAATACGACATCTTCGAAATCGATGTCAATGTTGCCATCTTTTTCTTTACATAGCAGTTTCAACAAGTTGACTAAGTTAGTTGCGTAAAGCTGTGAAGATTGAGTTGGAAGGCGACCAACCATATCGGTGTAACCGACGATCTTAACGCCATTCGCAGTTGTAATGACTTTGTCTGCTTGAGTGTATTCGCAGTTACCACCATTGGCAGCAGCAAGATCGACAACTACACTACCCGCTTTCATGCTATCCACCATGTCTTTGGTGATCAGCTTAGGAGCTGGACGACCAGGGATGAGTGCAGTCGTAATGATGATATCAACATCTTTGGCCTGTTCAGCGTAAAGCTCTTCCGCTTTCTTGTTGAACTCATCAGACATTTCTTTCGCGTAGCCATCACCTGCGCCAGAGTCTTCTTTGAAATCGACTTCAAGGAACTCGGCACCCATAGATTGGACTTGCTCTTTAACCTCAGGTCGAACGTCAAATGCTCGAACTATTGCGCCTAAGCTACCAGCAGCCCCGATGGCTGCAAGGCCTGCAACACCAGCACCCGCAACCAAAACTTTCGCTGGTGGAACCTTACCCGCAGCTGTGATCTGACCCGTAAAGAAGCGACCAAACTCGTGAGCCGCTTCTACAACAGCGCGATAACCTGCGATATTTGCCATTGAAGAAAGAGCATCGAGAGCTTGCGCACGCGAGATGCGTGGAACAGAGTCCATCGCCATAACATTGATGTTCTTACTGGATAGCTTTTCCATTAACTCTGGGTTTTGAGCTGGCCAGATGAAGCTAACTAGTGTTGCTCCTTCTTTAATTAGAGCGATTTCATCGTCACTTGGTGCGTTGACTTTAAGAATGAGGTCTGATTGCCACACCTCTTCCTTGGTAACAATGCTTGCACCTGATGATTGAAAAGAAGAATCATCAAAACTTGCAAGTTCCCCTGCACTAGATTCGACATTTACATCGAATCCTAACTTTAACAGCTGCTCTACCGACTTGGGCGAGGCAGCCACTCGCGTTTCTCCCGCGAGTATTTCTTTTGGCACACCAATTTGCATAGCTATTCCTTGACTACTGGCAACAATGATTAATTGTTTTTATCTAACGGTTTCATTAACTTCAAGCACTTTGTAACAAAAATACAAAATATCATTACATATAACCGTTGGTAATGAAGCACTTCGAGTATTACGAGGTAATGAAACAACGCTTTCATTTTAAAATGAGAGGTCGTACCAGTTACCGTTAATTGTCATCAAATCAAACAAATAGATGCAATACACAAAATAAAAGAGCCATCAGCATAACGACTAATGGCTCTTAAATTTATGACGCTCGTCAACTAGGAAAAGACTAACTAAAAATTTTATCACCCATCTGATCGATGAACATTTGTGCTTTTTTTAGCATGAATTCATTAGCATCGGACTCGGATGCCAGTACATCTGAACGGATAAACCTATGTTCTTGAGTTTGCCCTTCTAATTCTTTTGTTATCCGGCCAGCAATGCGAAATTGCCCACCTTCCGGCTGGGCCTCTTGATAGATAAGAAAACCCTTATATTCCACCGGTTCAACTTCGATTTTAGCTTGCTCTTTACTACCGCCACCAAACAAACGAGAAAATAGTCCCACCTAGTACTCCTTTAGGTAATTTGTTTATTCATAACCAGAGGTTTTTCAAACCATTCGAGTTCTGTATCGTCATCGAATCGTGGTTTGCTGAACATGATAGGAACTTCATCTTTACGATTTCTTCTTCTATCGTCAACTATCATTGTCAGAGCCGCTTCGACAGCAGTCTCTGAGTATCTTTTAAGGACAACCAAGCGATCTTCGGATAACGCAGACAGAAAGTCGATATCGTGGCGGATATAAACAGGTCTGAGCTGACTTAGTGCTAAGCAGGCTAAATCTGCGAGCTGTTCATGATCAAACCTATCAGTGTACTGACTGTCAGCTAACACCTGACCTACAAGGGTCTCCATGTAGTTGTGAACATCAACACTAATTTGCATAAATCTTAACTCCTTTAAGATTCAGACTTTTCTTATGAGTATCAGTTAACTATAAAACACAAAATCGATTTAAGGATGCTTTCTCATCACTTTTTGACCATTGTTCATACTAACACTCACTTTTCATTCATTAGTTTAGTAAAAAGCTTGGAAAATCATCAAATCAAAGTATTCTAAGACTTGTATATTAAGAAGTTAATTAATAAGGCTAGGCTAGATAGATGTCGTTTTCTTTGGTGACAACAAATTGGTTTCGTTTGACGTTTCCGGTGCTGCTGTTAGCAATGATCGGCTTTGGTATGAACAACGTCATCAATCTAACGCAAGCAAACTTAGGTATTACTTCTAATCTCCCTTATTTTTTATTCTTGTGTGTCATTGGCTTAGGTCACGCGTTTAAACAATGTCGTATTGCTATGGTTGCGCTGACCATGCTTGTTGTTTATTGGTACATACAAGAATATCTGCAAAGCTCGCTTTCAACCGGCTCAACCCTTCTTGAGCTCTCTCTGCTTGCATTTGTAGTCCCTATTGCTTGTGCATTAGTCTATCCATACAAGGAAAGAGGTGTTTTAAGCCGAGCGTTCATTGTCTATATTGTGACATTGTCACTTATTGCTATTTGGTGTTACCTTATTCTTGCCTACTTTTATGAAGGCGGATTCCAAAATTTCGACGAGACATTTCTTTACTCTGAGCCCAGCGTTTCGCGACTGCCGTTAATTCTCGTTTTGTATTCGGTTGGTGCAATATTGTTGAGTGCGATTGTTGTTCTTCGGGTTAATCGTATTATTGATGTGGTCGTGTATTCTGCGATCACACTCTCTTCCGTGACGTTTACATTTTTCCACGTTCAGTATGTTTCCAGCACCATGTTTACCCTCTCTGGGTTCTTGTTACTGATTTATATGCTTTCGGCAAGTTATGAGCTCGCATTTAAAGATCGGCTGACAGATATACCAGGGAGACTCGCGTTAGAATCAGATCTGCGTCATTTAGGGAAACGTTATACAATAGCAATGCTCGACATTGATCATTTCAAATCATTTAATGACACTTACGGACATGAAACTGGTGACGATGTTCTGAAGCTTGTCGCCAGTAAAATGCAGAGAGTCGGTGGCCGAGCTAAAGTCTACCGTTACGGGGGCGAAGAGTTCACGGTGTTGTTTAAGAACAAAGACGTCGATGAGGCCCTAGATCACCTTGAGCTCTTGCGTTCTTCGATTGAAGAATACGAAATGGTGGTTCGCAATGAGAAGTCTCGACCAAAGGACGATAAATCTGGCGCTAAAAAACGTCGTAAATCTAACTCACACGATCATGTAAATGTAACGATTAGTATTGGTGTGGCTGACCATGAGAATGCTGATAGTGTTTCTGAGGTGATGAAGTGCGCTGACGCCGCTTTATATAAAGCAAAGCGTGCTGGGCGTAACCGTATTGAATCGGCCTGACTACTGGTAAAAAAAAAAGGTTCAGCCTATAAGCTGAACCTTTTTTATAGTCTATAACAGATGGTCAATCTATGTACGTAAAGCGATTCCGGCCTTCACTTTTAGAGCGATAGAGCCCCTCGTCAGCTTTCGAGTACATTTCGTCGGGTGTCTCTTTTCCAGTAGGGTTAAAACCACACACGCCCTGTGACACTGTCACATATTCTGCTGTGGAGCTATACTCATGTTTGATAGCGAGAGCTTCTAGTGTTGATTGAACTCGCATTGCGTGCTTCTTTGCATGTTCAGCATCGGTGTGCCCCAGCACTACGACAAACTCTTCGCCACCATAACGACCTACTATTTCTCCGCTTCGAGAAAACAGTGATGTGAGGGACTGGGCAATTTCAACAAGGCATTTATCCCCTTCTATGTGACCATAGTTGTCGTTGTATAACTTAAAGTGGTCGACATCGAGTAGTATTAAACTTAAAGGCAAACCATGACGACCGTGAACCGCTATCATCTCTTTTAGTTTTTCATCAATGTAGCGGCGATTTTTGACTTTTGTAAGTCCATCTTCACTCGCGAGTTTTTCTAACTCTTTATTAGCTTTTGCCAACTCGGCTGTTTTTTGGTTGAGCTCACGACGCATAAAGGCAATTCGTTGCATAGCGATGAGCTTAGAGGAAAGAACAAGCTTATCTACCGGTTTAGTAAGGTAATCGTCACCGCCTGCTTCAATTGCATGAGCTATCATGGCAGGTTCATCGTGGCTACTAAGGAAAATGATTGGTATCCATTCTTTGTAGTTAGCACGGATTCGCTGAGATACTTCAAAACCATCCATTTCAGGCATGGAAATATCGAGTAAGATAAGTTCAGGCTCAAATGAGGGATACATTTCTAGAGCTTGTTCACCGGAAGCTGCCATTTCTACGGTATGGCCCAGCTGCTTTAGACGAATAGCCAACTGCATGCGCTCCATTTGCACGTCATCGACTAAAAGAATTTTCATCGAAGATCCAGATAGTTCCACTTGTTCTACCTTTTTGTATGTAAACTGGCCTAAAAATCAGCTGGTTATAGAAAAGAATACTCTAAGGGCGACAATTCCTCCACTATGGTTGACATTTAATGAGGATTTTTTAGGATAGCGCCGTTAAACACGTACAATTTATGAGATAAAACTAATGTCTGACGTTAATCCAACAGAACAACCTAAAGTCGACCTTTCGACTGTTTCAGCAGAACTTCGTCAAGTGATTGAATTTGATGGCGTTCCTGAAGCAATGCACTTCATGGTAACTTCTATTCATGAAGTGTCAGAGGAAGCCGTTCGAGAAGCTTGGGATGAGCTGCCAAAGAGTGCTCAAAATGTTCTTGATAACTTTGAGCAGTTCCATGCTCTTATCTCTGTAAGTCAGGCGTTTGCAGGTATTAATGTAATGGAAGAGTTTCCTACGCTTAAACTACCTGAAGATATGACTGATGAGCAGAAAGAAGAATACCGCGCACAGCTACTAGATCAAGTTCTTCACAACTGTGTGAAAGATATGGTTAAGCAGATTAAGAAAGCACGTCGTGACCCTGTGCTAAAGCGTGACTTTACTGACGTATTTGTAAAATAATTCAGTAAACACGAAAAACGCCGCATTACGCGGCGTTTTTTAATGGCTCAATACCACATCTCTTTGTGTCACACTTACCCCTTTAATCTGGGCAAAGACTTCCATCCCTTCTTGGAGTTCTAGCTCGTCCTTAGCCCAAGCGGTGATCGTCGCCCATAAATAGCAGTTTTCACTGAGTTCTAATTTAACCGATACGCTCTGTCGATTTGTGCCTTGAGAATGGCTTTGAATTTGAGCAATCTTCGCTTTGAGAATATTCCGAATTGAACTCTTTTTAGACTTATCCAAGGCGATCGACACGTCACTCGCTCTCACCTGTAGTCTCACTTTCGCTTCTGGCGCAATTTCTAAGCGCTGTACCCAAATACACACATTATCCGCCAGTTTCACTTTAGACAGAGCATAGTTTGTGTTGTGGTGAACAACAGTGCCTTCAAACAATGAACTTTGGTCCGAGAAGGATTGCCATGGCCTCATAGCTCTAGATGACCAAACATCTTCTAGGTTACCTGAAGTTACCACTTTGCCATCATCGATAACAACAATGTGGTTTGCCAAGCGTACGACCTCATTGAGGCTATGCGAAACATAAATAATGGGAATTTCAATCTCACTGGCAAGCTGCTCTAAAAATGGCAATACTTCGCGCTTACGCGGAATATCAAGCGATGCTAGTGGCTCATCCATCAAAAGTATTTCTGGTTTAGAAAGTAATGCTCGACCGATTGCTACGCGTTGTTTCTCTCCTCCGGATAGCTGTATCGGGTATCGTTTAAGAAGAGGTTCTAACGCCAATAATTTGATTACCTTGTCAAAATGCTGTTGATCCAATTCACGCACACCATACAAAAGATTGCCTTTGACCCGATAGTGTGGGAATAACCTCGATTCCTGAAAAACGTAACCTACCCGGCGTTTATGGGCAGAAACGTTTATTTTTGATTGCGAGCTATAAAGAGTTTTTCCTGAGACAGTAATCTCACCTTGGTCAGGTGTTTTCAAGCCTGCAATCACGTCTATAAGTGAAGTTTTACCTGCTCCGGAACGACCAAAAATTGCGGTAATGCCTTTTTCTGGCACTGAAACATCGATATCAAACTTCTGCTCGCCTAATGTTTGTTTAAACTGAATTCGAATATCACTCATCGCTGTGTCCCCAGTCTTCTAGCACAATGACGAGTCAGGACCTCTGAGCCAAGTAATGAGGCTAAGGCAATGACAATGGAGATAATGCATAAGCGCATCGTTTCGAGCTCTGCTCCGGGAGTTTCAATAAAAGTAAACATCGCCAAGGGGATTGTCTGCGTTTCACCCGGAATATTCGACACAAAGCTGATTGTTGCTCCGAACTCCCCGAGGCTACGTGCGAATGAAAGCATCGTCCCTGTGATGATTCCGGGAATTGTCAGCGGTAATGTGATAGTAAAGAATATTTTAAGCGGAGAGGCACCAAGGGTCGCGGCTGCTTGCTCAAGTTTAGGATCCACATTCTCTAAGCTGAGGCGAATTGAGCGAACCATCAAAGGTAGAGCAACAATCACGCACGCAAGTACAGCCCCTTTCCAGCTAAAAGAGAAGACCAATCCGAAATATTCATACAACCATTGGCCAATAAAACCTTGGCGTCCCATTGAAATGAGGAGTAAATAACCTATAACAACAGGAGGAAGTACCAAAGGAAGGTGAATTAAGCTGTCGAGCCAGCTTTTGCCGATAAACTGCTTTTTAGCCAGCAGCCAACCAAATCCAATCCCGATAGGAATCAGCCAGCAGATAGTATAAAACGCAACTTTCAGGCTGAGTATTAGCGCTTGATATTCGTAATCAGAAAGCAATGAAGGTAATCCTAGTTAAATCCGTTTTGTTTAAATACTGCCTGAGCTTGAGTACTTTGGAGATAGGCAGCAAAGTCCTTGGTGGTTTGTTTGTCGTTAAGTTTTGCCATCGGGTAAGTAATAGCAGTGTGGCTCGAAGCTGGAAACGTACCAATGACTTTTACTTTATCACTCACTAACGCGTCCGTCTTATAAACAATCCCAAGCGGCGTTTCGCCACGTTCAACTAAAGTAAGGGCGACTCTAACATTGTTGACGGGGGCAAGTTGCCCTTTTAGGCCACTCCATAACCCGAGCGACTCAAGCGCTTCTTTAGCATACATTCCCGCAGGTACTGCGTTGGTTTGCCCAATCGCTAGTCTCTGACCTGACAAGCGTTTGGACCATTGTTCTGGGTTTTCTAGTCCCAACGGCTCAGGATGGCCGATAGGTGAGATCACAACCAACTGATTATGAGCAATATTTGTGACGGCGTCACCTTCAATTATTCCTTGCTGAACTAGATAATCACTCCATTTAGTATTGGCTGATATATAGAGATCAGCAGGTGCCCCGCTCAATATTTGCCGTGCAAGAGAAGAAGAACCTGCGAAAACGGGCGTAACTTTTACGCCCGTTTCCGCTTGGTATTTCTCAGCTAACGCTTTAATCACATTAGTCATGGACGACGCAGCATAAACGTTCACTGAGGCATGAACTGTCGCAGAGAAAATGAAAGTCAAAAAGGTGTAAAAGAATCGCTGGGTAAAAAATTTCATCAATATCAGGTATAAAGTTCCGGCCAGATTAAGTCTAGCTTCATGTGTTGTTCGACAGCATCGGCTATTCGGTTGATTGCATTTTCTTGATTCTGTTGATGGTCGATAGGAGCAATGTTATCCGCCCCCGCCCACTGACAAATCAGTGCTAACGCTTGTGGGTTATCCAAAATACCATGTAAATAAGTCCCAAAGATTTGATTACAGTCACTGATTGCACCATCTGATGAGCCGGATTCTAAGGAAACTGGAGAAGTGCCATCCCCTAAGGTTCTGCCAACATGAATCTCATACCCTTTCACTGGTGCAGTTTGATTATTCAACTGCAACACTCCGGATACGTTTGTCAGTGCTTTTTCTTTGGTTAACTCGGTGGAAACAGGTAAATAGTCGAGACCTTGTGATTCACCAGCAACGCTTTCTACGCCCAAAGGATCGCTAATATGACGTCCTAACATTTGGTATCCGCCACAAATTCCCATCACCTTTCCACCTAATCTTAAATGTCGTGCGATATCTTTATCCCAACCTTGGCTACGTAAATAGTCGAGATCAGCTCTCACGGATTTAGTGCCCGGTAGGATAATCAACTCTGCTTTATCAAGCTTTTCACCTTTACCTACATAGCGAAAGTGAATGTCCGGATTTTGCCTTAGCACATCAAAATCGGTGTGATTGCTGATGCGGGTGAGTACGGGGACGACGACGTTTAGCTTGGCTGATTCACTGGTATTTTGTTCGTTATTGATTGCGTCTTCTGCTTCGAGGTCAAAGCCATGAAGATAAGGTAAAACGCCAAGTACTGGCTTACCTGTTTTTTCTTCAAGCCAATCTAACCCTGATTGAAGCAACGATATGTCACCGCGGAATCGATTAATAACGAAACCGACCACCCGGTTTTGTTCTGATGGCGAAAGTAACTCTAGGGTGCCAACTAAATGCGCAAAAACACCCCCTCGGTCAATATCAGCAATGATGATGACAGGAACATCTGCCTCTTCAGCAAACCCCATATTGGCAATGTCATTTTCACGTAAGTTAATTTCCGCTGGACTACCAGCTCCCTCAATCATGACGGATTCAAATTGCTCTTGGAGTATTGAAAAAGACTCAAGCACGGTAGGTAAAGCAATTTGCTTGTAGTTTTGATATCCCACCGCTTCCATGTTAGTGAGAGCTTTGCCTTGCAGGATTACCTGAGCCCCAGTATCCGAATTGGGTTTAAGTAGGACTGGATTCATATGTACTGAAGTTTCAACATTCGCGGCACTGGCTTGTACTGCTTGAGCACGACCAATTTCACCGCCATCTGATGTGACCGCACTGTTGAGCGCCATATTTTGGGGCTTGAAAGGTGCAACTCTGACTCCTTTTCTGGCCAATACACGGCATAAAGCTGCCACTAATACACTTTTTCCGGCATCGGATGTCGTGCCCTGAACCATCAATGCTTGTAATGCTGGTTGCATAATCTATTAATTTTTCGAGTCTTTTTACTGAGTATTGTCTAATCATAGCCTCTTTAGGTTTGTTGACTCAATAAATGAATCGAATATGAATACTCTCCTCAGAGGTTATTCAAAATAGCTATGGCTTAATAGCACCATCAACAACGAAACCTGTCTAAAAAGGAAACATCATGAAAAAAGTTATTTTGGCTACCGCTGCTGCTCTAGTACTTTCACCTACTCTAGTATTCGCAAAAGAAGGCCAATCGGCGTCAGGCATCCAGTTTAATGGCCCCGTTGACCTGACAACAGTCGATTCCCTAATTGCTGAGAGCAACATGTTTACTGAGAAGAATGTTGTTATTGATGGCAACATCGTACGCCAAATTAAAGGAGACACCTTTGTGTTTTCTGATGGTAAGAGCGAAATTCAAATCGAAATTGACGATGACATCCACCTGAACCAAGCCATAGATGCAACAACAAACCTGCGTATCTTCGGTGAGTTTGAAGGCGGAAATACTCCAGAAATTGAAGTTGATCGTATTCAACTACTTTAAAGATAAAGTAATTTAACTCCCACTGCGTTAATATTTGGCTTGCTTATTGCAAGCCTTTTTTTTAGTCAAAAACTTGATGCTAGTCGGAGTACTACCCTTGAAAAAGATCATCCTAACCAGTGCGCTAATTTGTGCTGGTTTCGCTGGCGCGGCAAATGCGAACAACTTTAATTATAATTTCTTTGAAGTGCGTACAGCGGTGAACCCTGAAATGAGCGGCGTTGAATTCAGCACACTCTTCACTGATAACTCTCACTTTATTCTGAGAGCAGACACGCAGTTCGACAACGACTACGATTTGGCAGGTGGTATCGGCTTTAATGGACCAATTAGTCAGTTTGCTGACGTTTATGGTCAATTACTTGTACATCAGACGAAATTTACTGAAGAAGCAGGCGGTGAAACAGATACTGTGGCAGAAGTAAACATTGGTTTCCGCATGTGGCTTGCCGATCAGATTGAGGCAACAGGTAGAATTGGCCGCAATGATGACAGCTCTGTGTTCCATGCAGGCGTACGCTTCCACTCAACGGAGCAACTGTCACTATCTGCTGAAACACGTAACAATGGCCTATATGGGCCTCAGATTACCATGTCAGTACGCTTCCAATACTAACCACGACTTTTAATTCCAAAAGCCCGGCTACTCGCCGGGCTTTTTTATTTTCTAGCCCTAAACCACCTTCTTTAGAAGGTGGTGATCGTTCTTTTGGGCTTTGCCCGAAGAACGCTCATGTTCAAGATGTCCTCGTTTGCAACCAACAAATGAAGGAAATAACGAACATGAGCAGATATGAATCCGCTTCACACGTTTATCATCGGTGCCAATATCATATTGTTTGGACACCTAAATATCGACTAAAGATTCTGAAAGGAAATTTAGGCAAAGAGCT